>JBAVQT010000556.1:0-8259 GCA_049694295.1 Candidatus Acidiferrales bacterium | reverse complement strand
GCTATGGATGAATTGTACCGCTACGCCGCATCCGCCGCCCGCAAACTTGCTCTCGGGACGCGCGAATGAGACGCATAAGCGACAGGGCCGCGCCGGCCTGAGCCGGCCGAAGATGACAGGACGTGGAGTTGAGGAAAACGAATTGCCGGAAAGGAACCGCCGAAAACAAAAATCCCGGCTCAGAATTCGAGCCGGGATTCGTGCGCGGGGACGACCCGCAAAAATCCAACTCGCGTCGCGGGCGGTTCGCTGCACTCTGGGCGCCAACCGCCGTGCCGCTACCTCTTAGTCGCCCGCTGACATGGCTGCCGAAGCTGGCGTCATTTCTGCCGGCGCTTCCAGCTCAACGGCCGCGTGCGCCGCTTCCGCTCTTTTCTTCAGTGCATCGAGGCGGACGCGATAGACCTGCTTGGCGAGCCCCAGCTTCTGCAGCGCCCAAATTCCGTACCAGTTGAAATCGATCTCATACCATCGCAGCCCGTGCTGCGCCGAGGTCGGGTGCGCGTGGTGATTGTTGTGCCAGCCTTCGCCAAACGTCAGCAGGGCCACCCACCAGCTATTGGTGGAAAGATCGCGGGTCTGAAATCGCCGCGTGCCCCAGGAGTGGGTGGCCGAATTCACCAGCCACGTCGCGTGCAAGCCGATCGTCGTTCGCACAAACACGCCCCACAGCGCGACCGACCAACCGCCCAGCGCCAGCAACAACCCGCCCAGCGCGATCTGCGGCACATAATGATATTTCGTGATCCAGACGTGGAACTTATCTTTTGCGAGGTCCGGGACATAGCGCGCCAGCGTGGTCGTGTCGTGGTGCATGGACTTGCCCATCAGGATCCAGCCCATGTGAGCCCACCATTTGCCGTCAATCGGCGAATGCGGATCGCCCTCCTGGTCCGAATGCTGGTGATGAATCCGATGCGTGGCCACCCAAAAAATCGGGCCGCCTTCCAGAGCCAGCGTCGCGCAGACGGTCAAGAAATATTCCACCCACTTGGGCGTCTTGTAACCGCGATGAGTGAGCAACCGGTGATAGCCCATGCCGATTCCCAGGCTGCCGGAAACCCACCACAGGAATGCCGCGATGAAAAAAGCCTTCCAAGTGAAAAAGAAAAGCGCGACGATCGCGCCCACATGGAACATCGTCATAAACGAAGCGGTCACCCAGTTGATTTCGTCCTTCTCGGCGGCTCGCTTCTGCAAATCCGTCAGTTCAATCGCCATGGTTGCCTGTCTCTCCCCGGGGCCTGGACTGCCACTGCCTTCCCCAATCGAAGCCGATTCGGGCCCGTCAACTCTTGCGCGTCACAGCATCTCAGAGCAGTTGCAAGGCAGGACCGATCCACTCTCTCTACATCGTCCAAAGTAGCATTTTCAGGCCTGCCCCTTTGTAATACTTATGTAATATCAGCACTTACGCGCCGAATCGGTTAGCTGTACTGGCGGTCTATCGCTGATCTGGGCCGGAATTTGAAGGCTTTTTGCCCACGATGGACCCCTGCGGTCTAGCCTCCGGAACTTGCCGGGAGCTACGCCGAGCTGCAAAAATTTGCGAGGCCACGCACACGTAAGCAGCGATCCCCGGGCCGCATTCGTGCTTTTGACTTTCCCGCTCTCAGCCATTAAACTGAAAGGCTCTGAGTCAGTTGTGGAGCCGGATAGAATGCTTCTCTCTCGCGATTATGTGGGTTACATCGCCAAGGAAATCGTCAAGCGCCTGGCCGCGGCGAAAATGATCGAAACCAAGAGCGCGGAAGCCCTTACGACACGCGTCCGCCAGGTGATGGCCGACGAGATCAACGTCGAGGACCGGGTCAATGAAGAGGCGCGGGAGATATTGGCTCGCTATTCGGACGAAATGAAGCGTACCGGCGTCTCTTACCAGGAGATGTTCAAGAAAGTGAAAGGCCAGATCGCCCGCGAAAGGAAACTCATTCTCCGCTAATGCGCCTGAGTCGCGAAAAAACGGTCCGTCTTTCCCATCAGATTGTTGATTACCTTGTTTCCGACCCTTCCGTCGATTTCGTCGAAGACCGCGACACCATCCGCACCGAAATTGTGAATATCATCACCGCTCTGCTGAAACTCGAAGAACAGATTGACGCCGAGGTTCGTGCCAAGATTACCTCGCAGAAGAGAGAAATCCTCGAAGGCAGCGAGGAGTGGGACGTCCTCTATCGTAAATATTACGCGGACGGCCTGCGCCGCATGGGCATCGCGGAAGTGGCGGCGCATTCCTGAAGGGCTGTTCCGCGCGGGCGAGAGTTCTCGATTGCGTTTGGCTTTAGGCGCTCCCTCTTGCGCTGCAATCTTCCGGCTGGAATTTCCGTTCTCTCAACTACAATGCTTCCGCGATGAAGCGCATCTCCATTCTCGGATCCACCGGCTCGATTGGCCGGCAAACCCTTGCCGTGGTCGGCGCGCTTCCCGGAATGTTTGAAGTTGTCGCGATTGCCGCGGGCTCGAACGTGGCGCTCGCTGCCGAACAGACGCTGCGTCACCGGCCGCGCGTGGTTTCCGTGGGCACCGAATCGGCTGCAGCCGAGCTGCGATCCGCTCTGGCGCGCTCCGCCGGCGCGAAGAAATTGCCGGCGCCCGAAATCCTGTTTGGGCCCGAAGGGCTCGATCGCGTCGCGACGCATCCCGATTCGGAAATAGTCGTCTCCGCGGCAGTGGGCGTGGTCGGACTTCCCGCCACCTACAAAGCCATCGAAGCCGGCAAGACCATTGCGCTGGCGAATAAAGAGGTGCTGGTAGCCGCGGGCGAGGTGGTGATGGGGGCGGTGCGCCGCCGCAACGTTGCGCTGCTTCCGGTTGACAGCGAGCACAACGCCATTCACCAATGCCTGCGTGCCGGCGCGCGTCCCGAAGTGAAGCGCCTCGTGCTCACCGCCTCCGGCGGCCCGTTCCGCAAGACACCGCTCTCGCAATTCAAGAAAGTCACGCCCAAGCAAGCGCTCGCTCATCCGAATTGGAAAATGGGCCAGCGAATCACTATCGATTCCGCCACGCTGATGAACAAGGGCTTCGAGGTCATCGAAGCCTGCTGGCTCTTCGGCTTGCCGCTTGACCGCGTGCAGGTGGTGGTGCACCCGCAGTCGACCATCCACTCGATGGTGGAATACATCGATGGATCGATCCTCGCGCAACTGGGTCCCACCGACATGCGCATGCCGATACAGTACGCGCTGACCTATCCCGCGCGGCTGCCGTCGGAAAGCTGCGCGCTCGATTGGTCCGCGCTGCGCCGCCTGGATTTCGAGGAAGTTCCCACGAGAAAATTTCCCTGCCTCTCGCTGGCTCGTGAAGCGCTTCGCCGCGGCGGAGCCCTTCCTTGCGCACTCAACGCCGCCGACGAAATCGCCGTCGCCGCTTTCCTCGATCGCCGCCTCCCATTTCCCGGCATCCCCGCTCTGATCGAGCGGGTGCTGGAAGCCATGCCTCGCACGCCGTTCAATTCCATCGCGGACGTGATTGCGGCCGACTCCGAGGCGCGCAGGCTGGCGCGCGAATTTCTGGCCAATGCCCCGCCGCGCCGGCGCTAGTGCAGGCAGTTCGCGCCTTCTGCTGTGTTTCTCCCGGTGTATTCTTCGCTGCGCTTGGCGATGGGTTGTCCGAGCGATCGCAGGCCCGATCGATTTTCAATTCGATCGCACTTGGCGTATCGAAACTTTCCGCCCTTGCGCTATAATCCCGCTTTGGATGGTGACGGACGGATGACAAGATTTCTCGGCCTATGCGTCGCAAGCCTGCTGGTAATCGCTCTTCCATTTCTGGTGCACGGTAACGCCATCTCCACGCCGGAGTCCGCCATTTCGCCCGAGGCTCACGCTCTCCATTTTCGCTCGATTGTGGTTGACACCCACGATGACACCACGCAACGGCTGCTCGATCCTCATTTCGACCTGGCCGTGCGGCACGCCGATGGCTCGATTGATATTCCGCGTATGCGGGAAGGCGGTCTCGGCGCCATTTTCTTCTCCATATACATTCCCGGCACGATTACCGGCCCGCCGGCCGTCGAACAGGCGCTGGCGCAGATTGCAGCCGTCCGCCGGACCGTTGCCGGCAATTCAAAAGACATGGTCCTGGCCACGACTGCCTCGGATATTCGCAGGGCGCACGCGGAGGGTAAAATTGCCGCGCTCATGGGCGTCGAGGGCGGGCACATGATCGATGATTCGCTCGCGAATCTCGATCGGTTCGCGTCGCTGGGCGTGCGCTATATGACGCTCACGCACATGGTAGACACCGATTGGGGCGACTCCTCGACCGGGAAATTCACCCACAACGGCCTCACCGATTTCGGCAAGCAAGTGGTGCTGGAAATGAATCGCCGCGGCATCATGGTCGATATCTCGCACGTTTCCGATAAGACTTTCTACGACGCGCTGGCCGTCAGCCGCGCCCCTCTGATCGCTTCTCACTCCTCGTGCCGGGCGCTTTGCAGCGCGCCGCGCAATATGACCGATGACATGATTCGCGCGCTGGCTGCGAAGGGCGGCGTGATTCAGATCAACTATCACATCGGATTCCTGAGCCAGAAATTCCGCGATGTGAGCGACGCGCATCCCGAGCTTGGCAAATACATCGAAGACGAAACCAAGAAACGCTGCGGCGCCGCGGGCGAAGCTTGCGAAGTGATCGAAGGCGACAAGATCACGCGCGAGCTGGTGGCGGAAGGAAAACTCCCGCGCGTGGAGTGGACCGAAATCATCGACCACATCGACCACGCCGTGAAAATCGCCGGGATCGACCACGTTGGACTGGGTTCCGACTTCGATGGCGCCGACATGCCCTACGGCATGGAGGACGCTTCGCATCTTCCCCAGATTACGGACGCGCTGCTCAAGCGGGGCTACTCGCCCCAGGACGTCCAGAAAATTCTCGGCGGTAACACGCTTCGGCTCATGGAAGCGGTCGAAGCCGTGCAAACCGCCAGTTCGCACTCCGGAGGAAACTGATGAGCCGCATCGCTAGCCGGTTCGTTCTCGGGCTCGCCGCCTGCTGTGCATTTGTTTTAATGCCGGGTTCGCTCGCCGCGCAAACGCAATCCAGCGCGGCGAAGTCCGCCGCTCCTGCTCATGCGCGGCCGGCGCACTCGTCGACCGATCCCGCGCTGTTGCATCCCTCGCTTTTGAAAGCGCGGGCGCCCGCAGTGTACGAAGTTAAATTCACGACTACCAAGGGCGATTTCGTGGTGCGCGTTACGCGCGCCTGGGCGCCGCTCGGCGCGGATCGCTTTTACAATCTGGTTCGCCACCGCTTCTTCACCGATGCGGCGTTTTTCCGCGTCGTTTCCGGCTTCATCATTCAGTTCGGCATGAGCCCCGATCCGCGGGTCAGCACGGCCTGGGAGAACGCCAATATCAAGGACGATCCCGTCACTCAGCACAACACCGCCGGCACGCTGACTTTCGCGATGGCCGGGCCGAACACTCGAACGACGCAGATATTCATCAATCTGGGCGACAACACCTCCTCGCTCGATGGCCAAGGTTTCGCGCCCTTCGGCCAGATAATTTCTGGAATGGACGTGGTACAGCAGATCTACGCCGGCTATGGCGATATGCCCGAGATGGGCGGTCGCGGACCCAGCGCCGACCTGATCTCCAAGCATGGGAAGGCGTATCTGGAAAAAGACTTTCCGAAGCTGGATGTCATCAAAGCGGCCGTGATCACTTCGCCGGCGCCCGCGGCGCATGCCGCGCCAATGCATCATCCGGTGAAAGCCGCTCCGGCTGCCGCGGCTCCGCCAGCCAAGCCGTAAGCTAAATTTGTATTTGTCCGGTACTGTATAGTAGAGTAAACATTGTGAACGCCGTCAAGCTCTGCCGGGCGCCGCGTGTTGCCGCTCAGCGCCCTTCTATATCAAGGGACCGAAGAAAGGGATAGCAGCGATGGACAATCAAGCAGCTCTGACATCTCCCGAGGCGCTGGCCGCCCGGGCGCCCGACGTGTACGAAGCCAATCTCGTCACCAGCAAGGGCGACGTGGTGATTCAGGTGAACCGCGCGTGGGCGCCGCTGGGCGCGGACCGGTTTTACAATCTGGTGCGTCATGGTTTTTACAACGATGCGGCGTTTTTCCGGATCGTTCCCAATTTCATCGTTCAATTCGGCCTGGCTGCGAATCCCGCCGTCAACAAAGCTCTCCACAATGCGAACATCAAGGACGATCCGGTCACCCAATCCAATCGAGCCGGGTATCTGACGTTCGCCACCGCCGGCCCGCACACGCGCACCACGCAACTTTTTATCAATCTCGCTCACAATAAATTTCTCGACGCTCAGGGATTTGCGCCCTTCGGCGAAGTCACCTCCGGGATGGACGCCATTCAGAAACTCTACTCGGGCTATGGCGAGCGCCCCGACCAGGGGCAAATTACGTCGCAGGGCAAGCCTTACCTGGACAAGAATTTCCCCAATATCGATCGCATTCTGAGCGCCACCATAACCACGCCGGCCTGAGCGGCCCTTGCGGCGCTGTGGGCCATACACGCAGCTTCCGAACTCGCGGCTCCGCTGGCAGCTCCAGCGCGCCACGATGTGGCGGCGCACTCCGCTGGAGCGGAAAAGTCGGGGCGCATCTAGCGGTGGCGGCTGGGATGGGTTTTGCCGCTGCGCGAAACCTCGGTAGACTATTTGTGTGAATTCTCCGCGCGAGTCCGGCGCCACCATGTCTGACACGCCCATGCCCGAGCATGCTTCGCCCGATCGTTTTTCGCCCGATCGTCCTTCGCTCAGGCGCGCTGCTTTTTCTTCCACGGGCTTCCTCGTCGCTATCGCCGCGTTTGCGTTTGCCCTTCATCTTGTGGGCATCAATCGCTACGGTTTTTTTCGCGACGAACTTTACTATCTGGCTTGCGGCCGGCATCTGGCCTGGGGCTACATTGACCAGCCTCCGCTCATCGCGCTGGTCGCGTGGCTCTCCATGCATCTTTTCGGATCCTCTCTCGCGGCCATCCGCCTATTCCCCGCGCTTGCCGCCGCCGTCATTGTTTTTCTCACCGGCATTTTCGCGCGCGATCTGGGAGGGGGCCGTTTCGCGCAAGCGCTGGCCGCGGCGGCCATCCTTTTCGCGCCGCTCTATTTGGCGTTCGATAGTTTTCTCTCGATGAACGCTTTCGAGCCTATCTTTTGGATACTTTGCGCCTGGATCGCGCTGCGCATCGTGCAGGGCGCATCGCCCCGCCTCTGGCTGGTATTCGGCGCGGTGGCGGGCGTGGGCATCGAGAATAAACACACCATGCTCGTGCTGGGGTTCGCGCTCGTGGTTGGCCTGGTCCTCGCGGATCGCGCGCGGCTTCTGGCGTCTCCGTGGCCCTGGCTGGGCGCGGGCATCGCTCTCGCGCTTTTTTTGCCCAATCTGCTTTGGGAAGCCGCTCATCACTGGCCGCAAGTGGAGGTGGTGCGCAACGCGCAGGAATTTAAAAACGCCGCGATCAGCCCGTTCGAATTTCTTTTCGAGCAGGTGCTTTTTTTTGAGCCGCTGGCGCTTCCGCTGTGGCTCGGCGGTCTCGCATGGCTTTTCATCGGCCGGGCAGGGAAGTCATATCGCTTTCTCGCCTGGGCCTACGTGGTCATTCTGATCGTGTTCATTTCACTTCATGGAAAATCCTACTACCCCGCTGCGTTTTATCCGATTCTCATGGCCGCCGGGGCCGTGGCCTTCGAGCGCATCTTTGTCGCGGCCCGCGAGCCTCGAATCGACCGCCGAGGCCGTCGCGCCGTCGCCATCGCCTATCCGGCGCTCATCGTCGTCGCCGGTCTGCTGATCGCGCCTTTCGGCACGCCGCTGCTCCCGCTCCACGCGTTCGTGAAATATTCCTCGTTGATTCCCATCGCTTCCGAAGTGAAGACCGAGCGCGACTCCGTCGCTCCGCTTCCGCAGCTTTACGCCGACATGATCGGCTGGCCCGAAATAGCGCAGTCCGTAGCGCGCGATTACCATTCACTCCCGCTTGCCGAGCAGCCATCCTGCGCTATCCTGGCCGGCAATTACGGCGAAGCCGGCGCAATCGATCTTTTCGGACCTGCGCTCGGACTGCCTGCGGCGATCAGCGGACACAATAATTATTTTCTCTGGGGTCCGCGCGATTATTCAGGAGATTGCGTGATTATTGTGGGCGAGCGTTCCGCGGAGTTCACGCAATATTTTGGAGAGGTACATCCGCTGCCGGAAATTCATAGCCCGCTGGCCATGCCCAGCGAGCAGCACGTCTCGGTCTATCTATGCCGCAAACCTGTGGCCACTCTCACG
>JBAVQT010000555.1:0-9274 GCA_049694295.1 Candidatus Acidiferrales bacterium | reverse complement strand
AGCTTGTAGAAGCGCGTGCGCTTGTCGAGTTGAGTGGCTTCGATGAGCAGCACGGTGAAGGGCGCGGGCGAAGCGAGATATTTCGAAAGCGCGACAATAATTTCATCGCGCGAATCGTCGCCCAGGCGTTCGATGGTCTCGGCGCCTTCGGCGATGATCACCTGGCGCGGCGAAAGCATCGGAAGCGTCTGCGCCCGGCCGAGAATATCGTCCCATCCAGAGCCTTCCGTGGCGACGCGAAAAAGCGCCCAATCGCGCGCGGCCGCAGGGACGAAGACTTCGATGATCTTGTTGCGGTAAAGATCGCGCAGGTAAGGATCGGACCCGATCAGAACTATAGCGGGACTAGCTTTGCCCGAGGCGATGCGCTCGATTAATTTTTCAGGCGCGAGCTCGGCCATCAGAACTGCTCCATGACGCTCGAAACTACCTGCTGCGCAAAATCGCGGGACATGCGCTCGAGTGCGGGACTTTCTTCCTGGAAGAAACTCTGCACATCGCTCGATATCTGGTACTCCTGACGAAAAACCATGTCCTTATTTTCAAAGACGGGTTTTTGCGTCTTGACGTCGTCGAGCTCGATGCGGACGTGCACGGTGACCAGCATGGTGCGGACTTCGCCCGTAGTGGCGTCAAAAAGGATCGGGCTGGTCTCGATGGAAAGGATTTCGCCGTGGAGCACGCCGTCGGCGTCCTGCGCATTCTGAATCACGCGATATTTGGTGCGCGAGATAAATTCGCGGATGACGGCCCCGGTGAAAACCTGTTCGATGCGATATTGCGTGGTGTCACTTTTGAAGGCGGGAATGGCGATTTCCTTCCACCCCTCGGGCAAGGTGGAATCGCGCCCGGCCACGTGGTATCCGCAACCCGTCGCCGCGAAGACGATAGCGAGCAGCGCGGTGGCCACCCGGCAGCGAACCGCAGCGCGCGCGAACCCGCTAGTTCGCATTTAGCTCCTCCGCGATGCGGACGGCGTTGGAAACGGACAGCCGAAGATTATCGGCGGCGCCCCAGAGCCACGCGGAATTAGAAATGCTCGGATCGGGCGCGACAGCGCCGAGATAAATTTCGGCTTCGCCGGCGACGCTGACACTGCTGGGCACGGGATCGCCCGGGGCGGTGGATTTCACGCCCACCGCGGCAAGCGCGGAGCGAATATCGGCGCCCAGAACCGGAGCGTCGAAGTCGGCGAACGCGGAAAACGCATAGCCGTAAAAGACCGGCGCTTGCACCAACTGGATCGCGGGAACGGGCGCGCGTCCGGCAAGAATTTGCGAAGTTTCGCGCACCACTGAATCGCGCAAGTCTTCGAAGCGCGTGGGGCTGGCTTCGCCATAAGCGGCGAGAAGATTGAAAGCGACCTGGGCATCGAAGACGGGTTTGGCGATGTCGCGAAACGAGAGCAGGCTGGCGGACTGGCTTTCGAGTTCGTCCACGCCGGGCTGTCCCAATTCAGAGACGGGGGGGAAAAGCGTCACCACGACACGGCGCGGCGAGAACTTCGCGAGACCCACCGCGAGAGAGGCGGCAACGATCGCGGGAGTTTGCGGCGAAGAAAAAATCTGCGAAGCACGGCCGCCGTTCGCCGAAGGATTTGGAAGAGGTGAGAGAGCCGCGGCGAACGCGGGAATCCAAGTGGTGGCGCGGCCCGTGCGCGAAGCGGAACCGGTAAGATCGATGACCGTCGCGCCGGAACTTACGGCGACGGAGATATTGCGATCGGCATCGGCCGCGCTGCCGGCAAAGAAAGCGAAGCGCGAGCCTTCGAAGCTATCTTCCTCGAGCGCTCGGATGAAGGTCGGCTCGCCGCCGGCTTCGGTGAGCGTGCCGGCCATTTCGGGCTCGTCGAGCAGCACCAGTTCGGCTGGAAAATTGCGTTCCTCGAGGAGCAGCTTCAATTCCTTGCCGCGCAAGGAAGAGGCGCCGACGATGGCAACACGAGGAAGAGAAGCCGAAGCGGGAGACATGATCTAGGCGGTTCGCGAGGCCATGCGATGGCGCACTACGCGCACGACCTGAAGTACGACGCCGTGGAGAGAGTAGGCCGCCGTACAAATGAGTAGTGTGGGACGGGAAAAGAAAACCACCGCGCCGATCAGAAACACCATCACGACCACGGCCAGCGAAGGCCGGCGGCGCGTCCATTCCACGTCCTTAAAACTATAATGGCGAAGATTGCTGGACATCAGAATGCCGAGATAGACGAGCAGAGCCAGCCAGAGCAGCGAAATGTGCGGGTCCTGGATGGGGCTTGGAAAACAATGCACCGTGGCCGCGATCATGCCGGCAGCGGCGGGAGTGGGCATTCCCGCAAAGTAGCGACTCCCGCCGGGAGCCATGCCTTGAATGTTGAATCGGGCCAGACGCCAAGCGCAGCAGCCTACGAAAAAGAAACCAAGAAGCCAGCCGAGTTGCTTGAGATGCAGGAAATCGGGAGCATTGGCCGCGGCGAAAGCGCGGACGCCCCAGGCGTAGGCCAGAATTGCGGGAGCCATGCCAAAGCTGACGATATCGGCGAGGGAATCAAATTCCCTGCCGAAGGCGCTCTCGGTGCGCATGGCGCGAGCGATGCGTCCGTCGAAAGCGTCGAAAACGTAGGCCACGCCGATAGCAATGGCGGCGCTGTCAAAATCGACGACGCGGCCGTCCATGGTGGCAAGGATGGCGAAGTACCCGCAGGCCAGATTGGCGACGGTAAAAGCGCTGGGAAGCAGATAGATACCGCGGCGAAGGCGATGATTGCGGAATAGCCGGCGGGATTCGTCCTCTGAGCCGATGGGATCTATTTCGTTGAATTCCATTTTGCCAGGACGCTTTCGCCGCCCTTCACGCTGCGGCCGCGCGCGACGATGACCTGAGTCTCGAGGGGCAGCCAAATATCCACGCGCGAGCCGAAGCGTATCATGCCGACGCGTTCGCCAATGCTGATTTCCTGGCCCTCGCGTTTCCAGCATAGCACGCGGCGCGCGATGGCCCCGGCGATTTGTTTGAAGACGACGGAGCCGCGCGGAGTGTGGACGTAAATAATATTCTGCTCATTTTCGCGCGAAGCGGCGTGCCGAAAAGCGGCGTAGAATTTTCCCGGGCGATAGACCACGTCCGCAATTCGGCCGGCGACGGGGGCGCGCTGCACGTGAACGTTGAATATAGAAAGAAAAATGCTGATGCGATGGCCCATCCTGCCATCGAGCAACTCGTCCACCACCTCAACGACGCGGCCATCGGCCGGCGAGACGATATTCAGAGGATCGGACGGGATGTTGCGGTCGGGATCGCGGAAGAAATAAAAAACGAAAAGTCCGAGCAGCACCAGGATGCCGCCAACCCATTTCCAGTTGAGGACAAGCAGGACCAGACCAACGACGAGGGGCGGAACGGCGAACTTCAGGCCATCTTTAACCATTCAGAGAAAAGCCTCACAAACATTAATTTTCGGAATCCTTAACCTTAGCGCGAGCAATCGCTGGCCAGCAGCCTGTCCGGCGGCATTTCAATCTTCGCTTCGAAGGATACACGAATATTGTACGACAGAAGCGGCGGGGCCGGGCGACAGATCGAAGTCAGCGAGAAACTAAATGATGCTGATGGCGCGCGACGATCAACTCCATTCGATCGCGCAGGTTAAGTTTAATTTTTTTGAGCGTGGTTTCGAGCTGGAAATCTTCCGCGTTGTGGTAGGACTCTTCCAGGACTTGCTTGAGCTGCGATTCACAGCGGGAGTGCTCTTCCGCTAGGCGCCGGTACTCAGGGTCTGAGGCCAACAGGGACTGACGGATATCGTCCGCCGTCGTGGACATTGGTTCCCTCCTGGTTGAAATTGCGTTCACATAATCGTAAGGATTACCACCATTCGGCGGTGGAAGGCAAGAGGCGGAGTTTGACTCTTGAGTTTAGCCCGCATTTCCATTTTGAATTCTACCTACGAACCTTTGGACGCTCATCGTTTGTGCAGGTTTGAACTCGTACAAGGGCTCTGGTCGCTGACGAGCTTGCAACAACGACACAGCGAGATTACGGAGAGGTGTTGCAAAAGTAGGCCACAAAATGGGCAATTTGGGGCTGTGGTGGTGTGGATGACAGATCGTCGGAATGCTCCCCATGAAAATCGCTTTACAGCATCGCGACCAAGCGAGACGAGTGTACTATGGCGCTGTTTTCGAAGCCAAAAAGGAAATCCTGGTTCACTACACCTCGCCCGTTTAACCGGCGCACAAGGAGAGCACGATGAAAAAAGAGCGAGCGTTAAAAGCTGTGTTGATATTGGCAGGACTGCTCTTCCTAGCTGGCATCTATCCGCTCATCATGTCGCTGTGGCGCTGGCAGCAATCCGACGAAATCGCGCCGATGTTTCTTAGCCTCTACATCACGCTGGGACTTTTCTTGCTGCTTGCCGCGCGCAATCCCACGGCGAATCGCGCCCTCATTGCATTCACGGCGTGGTCGAGCCTCGCCCACGCGTTCGTAATGGTGATCCAGGCATTCAAAAACGCCAGTGGCCGCCCGGACCTCTTGGGCATGTCTGCGATCCTCGTGGTCATCGCCGTGCCATTGATCGCGCTAGCGCCGTCCAAACCCGCCCAAGAGTTAGCACCTGCCGTCGGTGCGTAGTTTGCCCGATTCAGCGCCGCCAATCGTATCCCGCAATACCGCCATCGCCGCATTGCGCCCGTTAATCCCGATTTAGACTTGAGAGTCCAGACGGCGCACGCTGTTCAGGTGGACTTTGGGCGCTCGCGCAGATGCGCTGTTAATAGCAGCGCGTCGTCATCAGGCGCGGAGTAGTAGCCAGGGCGCCGGCCGGCAATTTCGAATTCGTGGCGCTGATAGAAGGCGATAGCTGCGGAATTGGACGCGCGCACTTCGAGCAGCGCGTTTTCAGCGGCAAAGGATTGCGCCCACCTCAGCGCAGCGCGGAGAAGAGCGGAGCCGATTCCCTTTCCGCGCGACGGCAAGGCGACGGCGAAATTCAGAATCTCGATATCGGCTACCACGCGACGGGCAACCAGAAAGCCGATGACCGCGGAATTTTCCTCCGCAATCCAGCCGGCCATTTCGCCGCGGACGGCGCGCTCATAATCCCACGCTGACCACTGCGCGATTTCCGGACAAGCGGATTGAATCGCTAGAACGGCGTCGACGTCGGGCGGCGAAAGCGCGCGGATCAGCAATTCTCTACGGACCTTTCCAATTGACCTCCGCCTCGCAGCGGCGAACGTAATTAGCCTCCAGGGAAAGCGAATCAGAAACGTCCCCGCGCAGCGCGCGCGCAAGGCCCAGGCGCCCAATCGCCGGAGCGAGAAAATTCGGGACGGTCTCGGTCGGAATCGCCGCGAGATCGGTGCCTTCGAGAACGCGCCGCACCAGCTCGGGTTGCGGTGTGACGATTTCGACGGCGCCGGCCTTCACGCGAGGGCGCATCAGATCGAGAAATTCAACCGGCGCGGCGGCGCGTTCCTCCTCATCGAGCGCCAGATGGTCTCCCGCTCGACGATACGAAGCGAAATAGACCTGGCCGCGGCGAGCGTCAATCACCGAGACAATGGTGGCCGCCAGTGAGCGAGCCTGCGAGGCCACCGCTTCAAGAGCACTCACGCCGACGACGGGTTTGCGATGCACCTCGGACCAGGCCTTCGCCGCGACGAGACCCACACGCAGGCCGGTGAAAGAACCCGGACCGGAAGCCACCGCAAACAGATCGAAATCCTTCAATTCCAGCGCAAGATCGCGCAACAGGAAATCAAGATGGCGAAAGAGCCGCGAAGAATAAGCCTCGTCCGAAGATGTGGCCAGAACGCCTAAAATAAAGTCATCGCGCAGGATAGCGAGACTGCCCGAAGACGAGGAGGTGTCTAGGGAGAGGATCAGCACGTGCACCAGTATAGGGCAATTTGACGGCCAATCTTACAGAAAACAGGCGGTTTCTCGGAGTGAGACGGTGCTGCGCCAAAGCGGGATTGTCTTGACGCGGCGCTCGCATGTGCCTAAACTTTCAATATGCTTTCCGGGGAGGGGACTTCCACCTATGGAATTTAAGCTAGGCGAAAAGGTCGTATATCCGAACCATGGCGTAGGGGTCATCGAGCAGATCAGTTTTGGCTACCTGAACGGAAAATCCGAACGATATTACATGCTCAAGATACTTTCCAGCGGCCTGAAGGTGATGGTGCCGCAATCGAACGTGGAAAACGTTGGATTGCGGCAAGTCATCCGCACGCAGCAAGCGGGCGCAGTGCTCTCCTTTTTGGAGAGCGGCCGGTCCGCCTCCCACCACGATTGGAAGCATCGCTTCAAGGAAAATTCAGACCGCATGAGGACGGGGTCGTTGATGGAAGTGGCGGCGGTGCTGAAAGGCCTGGTAGCTCTGAGCCGGACCAAGCCGCTCTCATTCCGCGAAAAGAAAATGCTGGAACGCGCCAAGTATCTGCTGGTGAGCGAACTGGCCACGGTGCGAAATACTTCCGAAGAAACCGTGGAAGGAAACATCGTGCGAGCGCTGGCCAAGGCGAAGCTGCAAATGCCGGAAACAGCGCCGATGATCGAATGACGGTCGAATAAAGATCGAGTCGAGTTTGTCTCTCTGAAATCGCCGGGCGGATCCGCAAGGGTCTAGCCCGGCGATTTTTTTTACTTTTCGGATGGGTGGCAGCGCGCTGGACGTGCACGACCACTACACGGGTTGGCTAAGGCTGATCCAAGCCCACACGATGCAGCAATGCATGGAATCGAGGATCGGAGCGTAGCGGATCGTAGGTCGGATTTACCTTTAGGGTCGTGATCGCGGCGGCGTGCTCGCGATAGGCCCTGTCAAACGCAGCGAAAGCTTTGTCTTTGTCGCCGACGCCGATATAAGCGGGGATGAGGGCGGAAACGTCGACGGGGTAGCGGCGATTGAGGTCTTCCAGTTTTTGCATGTCTCGCCTGGCTTGCGACATTTCACCCGCGCGGCCGTGGGCGTTAGCCGAAAACGACAGTGTCCAGCTCAAGCCCTGGTCATCCTTGGGCTGCGACGCATTCAGAAAGTCGAGAGCCTGGGCGTACATTCCATTCTCGACGTAGACGGCTCCCAGAAGATGGGCGCGCGGGAATTCGGGATCCATGTCGAGGACGCCGCGTAGCTGCCGGATGGCGAGGTCGTACTTTCGGTCAAAGAAAAGAATCGCGCCTTTATCAGCAGCGATGATGAGGGAGAGCGGATCGAGTTGGCGGGCGATCTCAATTTGGACGAGAGCTTCATCGAAGCGGCCTACCAGCGATAGATACTCGGCATACCAGTGATGGGCTGTTGCGTAGTTAGGGTCCAACTCGATGGCGCGGCGATATTCCGTTTCGGCAACCTCCCATTTCCAATCGTAGTTTTGGGCGATCAGCGCCAGCGAGGTGTGCGCCGCGGCCAGATTGTCATCGAGCTCCACGGCGCGCTGCGCGGCGGCGCGATTTTGTGCGATCACGGAGTTGGGTCTCTCGTATCCGTAGCTCGCGATCAATCCGTAGGAGTTTGCCAGAGCCGCAAAGGCGCGCGCGCTGGTGGGATCCTTATCCGTGGACTCCTGGAAGTATTCGATGGCTCGTTTGAGTCCTTCGAGCGTTCTCTGGTTGAGGAAATAAGTGCCCCGAAGATACAGATCGTAAGCCTCGTATTGATCCGGCGACAGCGTCTCGGGGTTCCCGGACTCTAAATTCCTGGGTGAGCCCAGCCCCGCTCGGATTTCGCTGGCTATGGATTGCGCGATCTCGCCTTGCAACGAATGCAGGTGGCTCAACTCGCGATCGTACTGCTGGCCCCAGACGCGAGACTGGTCCTTCGTACGGATGAGTTCCGCGGTGACAAGCACCTGGCCGGCATCGCGCCGCACGCTTCCGGCAAGAACGTACTGGACGCCCAACTCGCGCGCGATGCGCTCGATGTCCGGCGGGCTGCTCTTATATTGCATCACCGACGTGTGGGCGATCACGCCCAGCCGTTGCGGATCCACGCGCCCCATCCGGGCGATCATCTCCTCCGTTAAACCGTCGCTGAAATAATCCTGCGTCGGATCGCCGGTGAGATTTTCAAACGGAAGCACCGCCAGCATGATGCGCCCGCTCGAAGGTGGTGGACGAAGGCGTGCATGACTCCAGCGAACATATCCGGCCACGCCCGCGGCGAGAATCGCAACGAGAGCGATTCCAGTGTAAAGAAGCGCGCGCCAGTGAATGGCAGCAGTCCGCGCATTAGGCGCGTCAGACGCAACCTCTTTCGGCGCAAAAACAGGACTGGCGGCAGCCGCCAGGGTGTCGCGCAAGGCTCTCGAGGCCAACTCGCCAGACACCGTAGCGGACTCGGGAAGCACCTCGACAGGAAAGATAAACCGGTACCCAAGTTTGGGCAGCGTTTCGATATACCGCGGCTCGGTTGCCGAGTCGTTCAGCACCCGCCGCAGATTCTTGACCGAGCTATTCAAGCCGTGTTCGAAATCGACGAACGTATCCGAAGGCCAAAGGCGCTGCCGGAAATCTTCACGAGTTACCAGATCGCCGGAGCGCTCCAGCAGGACTTGCAGGACCTGAAAAGACTGGGGACGCAACTTTAGCTTTACGCCGTGCTTATACAATTCCCGGAAACGGGCCTTAAGTTCGTAGGGGCCAAATCGAAGGTTGACAGTATTCATCGCTGAAAGCTTTCTGGACGTTTCGGGATTCTCCTCCAACCGGCCCGAAGGATCAAGGCAAAAGTTGTGTTTTGAGATACTTGGACGATCACCTACATCCCACCTAGGTATCACCTTCCGTCCATTGCTCGAAACAACCGTCTGGTTTATCCACACTCAGGGGAGTAACGAGTTAAATCTTCTGTCGATGCCAAGCACCGCATGCAATCGCGGACGGTTGCCTCCGTCGCCTCGGAGGTCGCTTGCCGCACAAGAGTGCCACAAATTTCAGGAGGCAACAGAATGCGATTGAAGACATTACAGCGGCTGGCAGGAAATGGAGCGCGAAAATGGGTGCTAGTCGGCGGCTTACTTGGATTGGCGGGCGCCAGCGCCGCTGCCGCTTTCCCCGGACTATATTCGTTTCTCGATGCCACCGGAGTGGTCTCGACCACGAGTGCCAACGGCACCATTGACCAAAAAGGCCCCTTCTTCCAAAGTCTCGGCACCAACGGCCGGACCTGCGCCACCTGCCACATCACCGCCAATGCCATGAGTTTGAGCGCTGACTCTGCTCGCGCACGGTTTGAGGCCACTGGTGGCCACGATCCCCTCTTTGCCGACGTGGATGGCGCGAATTGCCC
>JBAVQT010000554.1:0-1891 GCA_049694295.1 Candidatus Acidiferrales bacterium | reverse complement strand
TCGAGCGGGCTCAGAAGCTGCAACGCGCGCGCGAAAGCGGCCAACATGGCTTGTTCGGCGGCGGTTCCTCGGTAGCCCCGCCGCTTCCCGAGGTTCTTCCCGATGTGGACGAATGGGCCGAGCACGATCTGCTCGCCGCCGAATATTCCACGCTCGGCTTTTATATCTCCGGCCATCCGCTCGATAAATATGCCGGCCGCCTGCAGGACTTAAACGCCGTGGAACTTTCGACCATTGAAGGCCGCCGCAATGGCGAAGACCTCGTCGTCGCCGGCATCATCGTTCAATCGCGCCCGATGCGCTCCCGCCGCGGCGCTCGCTGGTCCATTCTCACCTTGCAGGATCGCACCGGCGTCACCGAAGCTCTGGTTTTTCCCGAAGCCTTTGGAAAACTCGAACCAATTCTGAAGGCTGCCACGCCCCTTCTGGTGAAAGCCCGCGTTGCCGTCGAAGACGTCGGCACGCGCCTGATCGTCTCGGACGCCCGTGTTCTGGATCAACTCGTCGATCGCCCTCCCAGCCTCATCCGCGTCCGCGTCAGCACCCGAACGCTCGATCCCATCGTCATTGACCAGTTGCATGAACTCTTTTCCAGCCGCCCCGGCCGCTGCCGCGTGGCTTTCGAGGTCATTCAGGACGACGGCACCGAGGCCACTATTGACGCCGGCTCAGGCGTCCGCCCCGACCGTGATTTGCTCGACCGCGTGCGCCAGATTTGCGGCTCGGACTCCGTTGCCATCCAGTAGCGCCGCGCGTGACCTGCTCGGGCCGCCCGCTCGCGCAGCTCTTGGACACACCCGCCCTGCCGGCGGATGCCCGGCGCTTCTGCTCGCACCGCGGTTGTCGTACAATCGTTTTCGCGCTTTAGCTCCAACCATGACTGAACTCACTTTGATGTCGCGCCTCGCGCTCGCCGCATGACCTCCAAGCGCAAACTCGCTCGCGCCAGGCTTAAGCGCATCCGCGAATTGAAAGGGAAGTCCGCCGTTGCTGCGCGCACCAGCTCCGCAAAATCAAAAAAGGATGCCGTTCGCGTTGATGCGCCCGATGAAGCGATGACCGCCGAGCATACCGATCGCAATAAGGAACGCCAGCGCGCCATCGAAACTCTCGAGCGCGATGTCGCCGAGTTGTCGCGCCTCTCCGATCCCACCGATCAGACCGCTTCCGACATCGACCGCATCCGCGGCGAAGTCGCCGAATTGCGCCGCGAGTTCTATGCCCACCTGGGGCCCTGGCAGCGCGTTCAGCTCGCGCGTCATCCCCTGCGGCCCTATACCGAGGATTACCTGCGTCTTCTTTTTGAGGATTTCAGCGAAATTCACGGCGATCGCAATTTCGCCGACGATGCCGCCATCATCACTGGATTCGCCTGGTTCCACGGTCGTCCCGTCATGATCGTCGGCAGTCAAAAAGGACGCGACACCAAGCAGCGCATCGCTCGCAATTTCGGCCAATCCAAGCCCGAGGGCTATCGCAAGGCTCTCCGCGCCATGCAACTCGCCGCGAAATTCAATCGGCCGATTATCGTCTTCGTGGATACCACTGGTGCTTACCCCGGCGTGGACGCCGAAGAGCGCGGGCAAGCCGAAGCCATCGCGCGCAATCTTCGCGAAATGTCGCGCCTGCCCGTTCCCATTATCGTCACCGTCACCGGCGAGGGCGGCTCTGGCGGCGCGCTGGCCATCGCCGTCGGCGATCGCATCTTCATGCTCGAAAATTCTGTCTATTCCGTGATTTCTCCCGAAGGCTGCGCCTCAATTCTTTTCCGCGATTCCTCGAAGGCCGAGACCGCCGCCGAATCTCTCAAGATGACCGCACCGGACCTCCTGGGCCTCAAGCTGATCGATGAGATCGTTCCCGAACCCGAAGGCGGCGCTCATCTCGACCA
>JBAVQT010000553.1:0-2630 GCA_049694295.1 Candidatus Acidiferrales bacterium | reverse complement strand
CATCACCAACTCGGCTTCATTGTCGCGCTCGAATCCAGTGCGAGGGACGATATTGAAGACGCCGTAGGTGCGGTCGCCAGTGCCTGCGTCGTAACTGCCGCGCTGGACCTCGAGATAGTCGATGTCTTTCGGATCGATTTGCGGGCCGAGATTGCTGGCGATATTGGTATTGGGGATGGGCACGCCGTCGATCAGCCAATTCACTTGATGGCCGCCGCGCATGTGGAGTTGGTCGTGGGTGACGTAGGCGCCGGGAACATAGTCGGTGATCATCTGCAGGCTGTTGGTACGGCTGGCGCCGGGAGTGTCTTGAATGTCGGCGCGATCGAGAAGGGTGGTGGGAGTGACGGAGTCGGTGGTGGCGACGTTGGCCTGTTGCGCGACGACGGTGGTGGTCTGCTGCACGCTGGCGATATCGAGAGGGAAGTGCAGGACTGGAGAAGTGTCGGACGCGACGGTGAGGGCCTGCGCGGCGGTGGCGAAACCCGCGTGCTGCACCGTGACGGTGTAATCGCCGACGGGCACGGCCGCAAATGAAAATTCGCCGTCCGCGTTGGTCTGCGCGGACTGCGTCCACGCGGAGGTCGCGGATTTCAAGGTCACGCTGGCGCCGGCGATGGGGCGGTGTTGCGCGTCGTGGACGATGCCGCGGACGTTGCCAAAAATCGTGGCGTGTGCAGCGACACAAAAAAACAGGCCGGCTGCAAACAAACAGAAAAATGCTCTCCGCATGGAGATACTCCTCTTTCCTTTAGGGTATGAAGCCCTGCCGGTAAGTCAGGAGTTAGCTGCGGGGAGGCTCGAAGGGCACGGAAGAGAAACCGTGCCGGGGAGCGGTGCGTTCGGGCAAAACGAACTGGCGAAGAAGAGCGGGCGCGACTAGCTCCGCGGCGGGAATCGGCGCGGTGGGAGCCATCGGCACGAAAAATGCGATTTCGGGGGACGACGGATTACCGCGCATCGCGCACTCGCAAGGCTCGGTTTGGGATGCCGCAGAGTGATGGCAAATGTTTGCCTCGGTTGCGCCAGTTGGCAGGGAGGCATTGGTGGCATGGCCGCGATGACCGCGCGCAGCGCAACACATGCCATTGCAGGCGCTCATCCCGCCTGCAAAAGAGGCGCGCGCGAGCAGCGCCACGGGAGCCGCCAGAAGCGCCAGAACCAAAAGGATGGCTTGCGTGGATCGCATCGCAAACAGGCTACCACAGTTGATTGCCCTGGGGCGCGCTCCGCGCTGGGCTCGAAATATCGTGGCGCCCGGCAACGACGACCGGCTACTCCCTCGCTTGGCGCCGACTACTTCGTGCCTTGCACGGCGCCTTGGACGGCCGCGATCAGGGTACTGGGGAAGGTGTCGGGGTCGATGCCGTTTTCGCGGTAGACGATTTTTCCGCTGCGGTCCATGACCACGAGAGTCGGCAGGGAAGTCACGTTCATGAAGTCATCGAGGCCGTCGGCAAACGCCGCAGGGAGACTCCATTTCTGCTGAGCGAGGAACGGCGCGACCTGCGGCTGATCCTCATCGGTGTTAACGGCGAGGAAATAGATTTCGTCATTCCCGGCGTACTGGTGGGCGAGGGCGTCGACGAGGGGTTCGACTTCCTGGCAAGGTCCGCACCAGGTGGCCCAGAAACTGAGCACGACCACTTTTCCCTTGAGAGTTGCGAGCGGAAGCGGCGCGCCGTCTTTTACGCGGCGGAGCACGAACGCAAATGTGTCTTTGGCGTCTTTATTGCGATCGGCGGCGGGAGTTTTTTGGGCGGGAGTGCCGAGCCCATCGTAGGCCGCGAGAATGGATGCCCCGAGGCCCGTTTCGGACCCGTGGACTTGCCGCCAGTCGTTGCCAAGAGCCATCCTGATTTCGCGGCGATCGATTTTTCCGGCCGGGCCGGATTCGGGCAGGACGAAGGCCAATGTGTATTCTTCGATGGCTTTGGCGAGATCGTTGCGGCGCTCGGCGAGTTCGCCGAGGCGCTTGGCGGCGAGGGCGTTGGGGACAACGGCGTAGCTGGTCTGCAAGTCTTTGGCGGCGGAATCGAAATTGCGCTGGAGGCGCTCGATATTTCCGCGCAGATAGTAGAGGGCGGAGCGAATATCGTCCTGCTGGGCGCGCCAATCTTCGAGAGAGGTGCGAGCGGGACGGTCGTCGGGGCTGGTTTTCTCGATGCGATCGAGGACGCGGCCGACGTAGCCCACGGCGCGGGTGAGGCTGGAGTCATCGCCTTTGTCCTGGAGGAGGCTGACGGCGATCATCATCATTTCGGTGTCGTCGGGCTGGAGGGCGACCAGGCGCTCGGAATATTCGAGAGCGCAATCGCGATCGGCGAGTTGCTGGCAGGATTCGACCAGAGCGCGGTAGACATCGCCCCGGCGCGGCGCGTCGGGAAATTTCTCAAGATAGCTCTTGAGATTGCGGACCAGCGCGACGCGGTCATTGCCAGCGCTGGCGACGGCACGCTGAAGCTCGGCTTCGGGATCTGGAGACTGTTTTTTCCTGGCGGGAGCCGGGGAAGCGGGAGGGGCTTGCGGTGGAGTTGCTGCCTGGGCCGCCGACGGCGCTGCGGGCGCCGATTGCGGAGTTGGCGCTGCTTGGGATTGCGAGGCTTTCTGCGGTCCGGGAGGCAACCCAG
>JBAVQT010000552.1:0-4602 GCA_049694295.1 Candidatus Acidiferrales bacterium | reverse complement strand
AGAGCGGCGATGGCGACGTCATAGGTATCGGGCGGAGGGAGCTTGAGCGTGGCGACGCTGGCGAATTGGGTATCGGCGCGCAGCGCGCGGAGGGAATCCACGCGCCAGCGGATTTCCGTCTCGAGCGAGGCACCGGGATAGGCATCGGGATCGGCGGAAAGCGAGACGAGTAACACGCGCAGCGGCTTGGCAGCATCGAGGGGGAGAAGTTTGGGCGTGTCGCGCAGCAGCGTCATGCTGCGTTCGGCGATATTTTCGGCGTCCTGCTGAAAAGGCGGCAGCGCGAATTTCTCGTTGAGCTTCTCGATGTTGACGAAGCGATTTTTGTCGAGGCCCAGGCGCGCCTTGGCTGCGAGGATGCGGCGCACGGATTCGTCAATGCGCGAGATGGGAATTCGGCCCGATTTGACGGCTTCTTCGAGGCCAGCCATGGCGGCATCGGGATAGGGAGGCATTAAAAGCACGTCTTCGCCGGCTAGCACCGCGCGCACGGCCGCTTCTCCCGGTGGATAGAGCGACGTCACGCCGCCCATATCCATGGCGTCGGAAACGATCAAGCCTTTGAATTTTAATTCGCCGCGCAGAAGTCCGGTGAGGATGGCGGGCGAAATCGTGGCGGGGATTGCGGGATCGTGCTCGATGGCCGGCACGGCGAGATGGCCGGGCATGATGGAATCCACGCCTGCGGCGATTGCGGCGCGAAAAGGGACGAGTTCGGTCTGGTCCAGCTCAGCGCGATCGCCGGTGACGACGGGCAGCGAAAGATGCGAGTCCACGCTGACGTTGCCGTGGCCCGGAAAATGTTTTGCAGTGGCGATGGCGCCGTGGTCCTGAACACCGCGGATAAACTGGACAACGTAATCGGAGACGCTTTTCGGATCTTCTCCGAACGAACGGATATTGATGATGGGATTGTCGGGATTGTTGTTGACGTCGGAATCCGGCGCGAAAATCCATTGCAGGCCGGCGGCGCGCGATTCGAGAGCGATGGTACGGCCCTCGTCGTATGCGAGTTTGGGATCGCCGGTGGCGGCGACGGCCATGGCGGAAGGGAAATAGGTGCCCTCGTCGAGGCGCATGCCGGTGCCGCTTTCGAAGTCCGCGCCGACCAGCAGCGGGATTTTCGAGCGGCGCTGGAGTTCATTGGTGAGCACGGCGGTGGGGTAGACCTGGCTGCGCTCGATGCCGAGCGGACCGCGGTCGGTGCCGATGATGAGGCCGCCAACGCGATTGTCCTCGATCTGATGGAGCAGCTCTTTGTATTCGGGGCTGTCGGCGGAGGAATAGACGCCGTAGGCGAAGACCATGAGCATCTGGCCGAGTTTTTCGCGCAGCGTCATCTGCCGGAGGGTGGTTTCCACCCAGGGCGAGCCAGCGGACGCCTTGGGAGTTTTCTTCGAGGGAATATTCTTGGCGCGCGAGGACGGTGTCATGAGAAGGAGCAGCGCGAGCGGAGAAACCCAGAGCACACGAAGTGAAATGCTCGCGAGGTTCCCGGTTGACGCCTGCATCCCGCGGCTGTATATAGCACACGGTTTGATGCCACACAATAAAACGCGCGCGAGGATGTTTCGTTTCGGTTTCCCCGTCATATTTCTTGCGCTGACCATCGCAGTAAGTATACCTGCATGGCCGCGCGGGCTGGCGGCGGGATTTTGTGTGGCTCGGGCTACGGTTCTGGCGCCGTGGCACGGACGTAGCGCGGCGAGCGCGCCGGTGCGGAGCGGAATTGATGTGCTCGAAGCGGAGAATTTCGCGCCGCTGCGCGGTCTGCGGGTGGGCGTGATTACCAATCAGACCGGGGTGGATTCACAGGGCGTGCGGACGATTGATGCGCTGGCTCATGCGCCGGACGTGAAGCTGATGGCGATTTTCAGCCCCGAGCACGGACTGGCGGGGCGGGCCGATGCGGACGTGGCGAACGATACGGATGCGGCCACGGGCCTGCCGATTTACAGTTTGTACGGGGAGACGCGCCGACCGAGTGACGCGACGCTCGCGGGCCTGGACGCACTGGTCTTCGACATTCAGGATGCGGGCGTGCGTTTCTATACTTTCACGACGACGATGGCTTACTGCATGGAAGCGGCTGCGAAGCATCGGATAGCGTTTTTTGTGTTGGATCGTCCCAATCCGATCGGCGGCGAAACGATCGAAGGGCCGATGCTGGACGCGGACAAGACTTCGTTCGTGGGATATTTTCCAATGCCGGTGCGCTACGCGATGACGATTGGCGAGCTGGCGGAGATGTTTAATGCCGAAAATAAAATCGGCGCGGATTTGCAGGTGATCGCGATGAAGGGCTGGCGGCGCAGCGACGCTTACGACGCGACTGGGCTGCGCTGGATCGCGCCTTCGCCGAATTTGCGCACGGCGAAGGCGGCGTTTCTGTATCCGGGCGTGGAAATTCTGCAAGCCGGAGGAGTTTCGGTGGGGCGCGGCACGGATACGCCGTTCGAGATTTTGGGCGCGCCATGGATTCAGGCGGGAGCGCTGGCGACCGAATTGAATCGGCGGAAAATTCCGGGCGTTCTCTTCGCTCCCGCGCATTTCACACCCGCGAGTGGGCTCTATGCGTCGCAGGCCTGCCAGGGAGTGACTTTGGCGATTACCGACTGGAGCGCATTGCGGTCGATGACTATGGGCCTGGAGATCGCGGAGACGCTGGGACGGATGTATCCCGATGAGTTTCATACCGCGAAGCTGATCGAGCTGCTGGGTTCGCAGTCCACTGTGGATCAATTGCTACGCGGGGATCCAGCGGCCCAGATTGTGAGCAGCTGGTCGGCGGAATTGGATCGCTTCCGCGCGATGCGCGCAAAGTATCTCTTGTACAATTGAGTGCAGCGATGATGGAAACCCACCGCAATTCGAAAACGAAATCGGGCGACGCTGCGCGGCCGAAGGCGTGGCTGGCGTGGAGCAGCGGAAAAGACAGCGCGTGGGCGCTGCACATCGTCCGGGAAGCGGGAGAATTCGAGGTGGTTGCGCTGCTGACCACCGTGAATCGCACGTACGAACGGGTGGCCATGCACGCGGTGCGCGAAAGTTTGCTGGAGATGCAGGCGGCTGCTGCCGGCCTGCCGTTGGTGAAGGCACCGATTCCTTCGCCGTGTTCGAATGAGATCTACGAGGCGGCAATGAACGCCGCGATGCAGCGCGCGCGGGATGAGGACGTGAGACACGTTATTTTCGGCGATCTGTTTCTGGAGGACATTCGCGCGTACCGGGAAGCGAATCTCGCGCGCTGCGGAATGACGCCGGTGTTTCCGCTTTGGCAAAAGGATACAGCCCGGCTGGCCGAGGAAATGCTTGCCGGCGGACTTTCGGCGCGACTTACTTGCGTAGACCCGCGAAAACTGGGACGCGAATTTGCCGGACGGCGATTCGATGCGGATCTGCTTCGCGATCTTCCGGCGAGCGTGGACCCTTGCGGAGAGAATGGCGAGTTTCACACTTTCGCGTGCGCCGGGCCGATGTTTCGCGAGCCGATTGGGATAGAGGCGGGCGAGATCGTGGAGCGCGATGGATTTATATTTGCGGATTTCCTGCCTTGCGCCGCAAGGGTGCCAGCTGCGTAAGACAATGCCAGCGCGCCGGCGAATTCGAGCGCGCGACGTGGACCTGTGATGCGAATCTGTTCTCTGCTGCCTTCGGCGACCGAAATTCTTTTTGCGCTGGGACTGGGCGATTTCGTCGCTGGAGTGACGCACGAATGCGATTTTCCGGCGGGCGCGGCGGCGAAACCGCCGCTGATCCGGCCGCGCGTGGACGTGCACGCGGCGCCCGCTGAAATCGACCGGCAAGTTCGCGAAATCGTGGCGCGCGGCGAAAGCGTTTACGCCGTGGATGCCGAGTTACTTGCTTCGCTCGCGCCCGACCTGATCATCACGCAGGATCTTTGCCGCGTTTGCGCTGCTTCTCCCGACGATCTGGCGGCGGCGCTGGCGCGCCTCGACCGCGAGCCGCGCGTGCTGGAGCTGACGCCGCACTCACTGGGGGATGTTTGGGAGGATATTCGCCGCGTGGGGGAGGCCACGGGTTGCGTGGATGTGGCGGATGCGCTGGCTGCGTCACTTGCGGCGCGCGTGGCTGCGATCGAATCGCGTGTGGCGGGCGTGAGGGCGCGGCCGCGCGTGGTGTGCCTGGAATGGCTGGACCCTTTTTACGTGGGCGGGCATTGGGTGCCGGAGATGGTGGAAAAGGCAGGCGGCGTGGATGCGCTGGGAAAATCGGGCGAGCCGTCTTTTTGCGTGACGCGAGAGCAGGTGGCGAATTCGCGCGCCGATGTGCTGATGGTGATGCAATGCGGCTACACGGCTGGTCGCAACGCAGCCGACTTTAGGGCGCTGAAAATTGACGAATTGTTCCCCGATCTGCCGGCGGTGCGCGCAGGGAGGATGTTTGCGGCGGACGCGAACGGCTATTTTTCGCGGCCCGGGCCGCGATTGGCGGATGGCGTGGCGTTGCTGGCGGGCGTGCTGCATCCGGATTTATTTCCGGGCGAGGTGGCGGCGAGTGCGATCCGGAGATTGTAGAGTTTGCGCTGCGGTTCGAGTTTTCGGGATGTGGCGGACGGGGTTGGGCTGGAAGGGCCCAGGA
>JBAVQT010000551.1:0-3394 GCA_049694295.1 Candidatus Acidiferrales bacterium | reverse complement strand
GCTGACAGAGATGGAAGAGAGGCAAAAGATCGCGGCCGCTTCGGGGGACGATACCGACGTGCTCGCTTGGTACGTCGAGGAGCCGCAGGTGGCTGTGAATTTGTTCCATCTTCGCGGCGGACGAGTGGTGGACCGGCGGGATTTTTATTGGGAGGATTTGCAGAAATTCGAGCCGGAGGAGTTCTTGCCGTCAATGCTGAAGCAGCTGTATCTCGAGTCGACCTATTATCCGCGCTACATCCACGTGCCCATGGATTTCGAGGATCGCCCGTTGCTCGAGGAAGTCTTCGGCGAAACGGCCGGGCATCGCGTGGAAATATTGAATCCGCAGCGCGGCCAGAAACATGCGTTTCTCGAACTGGTGGAAGAAAACGCCAAGCATTCTTTCGTGCAGCGCTTCCGTGTGTTGAAGCCATCATCGAAAGCGATCGCCGAAGCGCTGGAAGCCGCGCTGAGCCTGCCCGAACCGCCCAAACGTATCGAGTGTTTTGATATTTCGCACATTCAGGGATCGGACACCGTCGCTTCCATGGTGGTCTGGGAAGCCGGGCGGCTGAAAAAATCCGATTATCGCAAATTTATCATTCGCGGCGAAGCCATGGCCGAAGGCGCCGACAAAGAAGCCGGGCGCCTTCGAGACGATTTCGCGAGCATGCGTGAGGCTGTGGAGCGCCGCTACCGGCGTCTGCAAGATGAAAACAAGGCGATGCCCAGTCTGGTGCTGATTGACGGCGGGATCGGGCAGCTCCACGCCGCGGCGCAGGCGCTGGAAAAACTCGAGATCATCAACCAGCCCATGGCCAGCATCGCGAAGAAAGAAGAAATTTTGTACGTGCTCGGCCGCGAAGACGAGCCGATCGCCCTGGACCAGCATTCCCCAGTGCTGCATCTGATCCAGCAGATTCGAGACGAGACCCACCGATTTGCGGTCACGTTTCACCGCCAGCGCAGATCGAAAGGCAGGTTGCGAACCGAACTCACGGAAATTAAGGGCGTCGGCCAGCGCATCGCGCAGAAGCTCCTGCAAAAATTCGGCAGCGTGGCCCGTCTAAAAGCCCTCAGCATCGAAGAGCTCGGCGCCGAACTGCCAAAGGGGCAAGCTGAACGCGTCTGGGCCGCGCTGCATGGCTCCGCGAGCGCGAACGGCGAAAGCGGCGCGACGCGAACGGGCTGAACCGCTGCGATCCATCTGCCACGCAGAAAGGGCAATCGTGTCGGATCGAAACGCCCGCCCGGGTGTCCGTCCCGAAGATCGGGGATTTACCCGATGGCGGCTCGGCGCGCCGCAGTCCAATATTCATCGAGTAGCGCGCTCCAGCCGTCATCCGATCGCTCCGCTCGGTTCATTTTTGCGCGGCGATAGATGCGCTGGATTGCCCGTTCTGGAACGGCTATACTACTTCCCAACATGGAGGTCAAAAGTGAGTGAAAACAACGCAGGCTCGAAAGTAAGCTTTTTTCTCGTAGGACTCGGAATCGGCGCTCTGGTAGGACTGCTTTTCGCGCCGAAGTCCGGCGAAGAGACGCGCGAATATCTGACCGGCAAGGCCGATGAAGGCCGCGAGTACGCGCAACGCAAGGCAAGTGAGTTGCGTGAGCGCGCCGAAGACCTGATCGAACGCAGCAAGGAGATCATGGCGCGCCAAAAGGACACGATCACCGCGGCGGTGGATGCGGGCAAGGACGCTTACACGCGTGAGAAGTCGAAAGCGGCTTCGTAAGCGGTCGAGAGGATGGAAATGTCCGGCTGGGTCGAAGCGTTCATCGTGGTAGCGACGATCGCCATCGTGTTGCAGATGGCGATTCTTTTGGCCATGTTCCTCGAGGTGAAGAAATCGCTGGCGGAATTCACGCGTCTGGCGAATGATTTCCACGGTCGTTTCGATCCCATTCTGATGCGCATCAACCGGATCCTGGAAGATTCCGAAGACCGGATTTCCAGCGTCATGACCGATGCGTCCGAGATTACCCGGCTGGCGCGCGGCCAGGCCCAGAAAGTCGATCGCGTGGTCACTGACGTTGTGGATCGGTTGCGCGTGCAGGTGATCCGCGCGGACGTTATTCTCACGGGCGCCATGGAAGTGATCGAAGAGGCAGGCTCGAAAGCTCGGCGCACGCTCTGGGGGCCCGTGCAGCAGGTATCGGCAGTATTGAAGGGGCTGAGAGTCGGCCTCGATTTCATTCGCGGTCAGCAGCAGAGACGGCGTTCGGAGTCCGACGGCGCGACGCAAGACGAAGAGCTTTTTATTTGAAGTAGCGTTTGGCGAGGTACCGGTCGACGAGTCGCCGTCCGGCGATTCGATGTTCCGAAACTACAAGAAATAAGCGGGTCCCGATCACCTTCACCCGCGTCCGGCCTCCGTTGGCACCCTCCCAGAGGGTCGTCGCAATCGTGGCGCCCGAGATGCCTCAGCGAATCCAACCGCCCCCGAGAACTTTTTCGCCTTCGTAGAAAACGGCGGCTTGCCCAGGCGTGATCGCGCGTTGCGCGTCTCGGAAAGTGATCTCAGCAGAATTTCCCGTGAGTGGAACGATTGTGGCGAGCGCCGGCTCGTGGCGATTGCGAATGCGGACGTGCGCCTCGATCGAGGCGGGCGGCGCGGTGAAAGAAATCCAGTTGATGTCGCGCACTTCGCAACTGGTGCGGCGAAGCTCGCTGTCGTCGCCGACCACCAGGCGATTGTGCTCGCGGTCGAGCGCCACGACGTAAAGCGCGCGTCCCGCGGCGAAACCAAGTCCCTTGCGCTGGCCGACCGTGTATTGGTGCAGCCCGCTGTGACGCCCGAGAAGTTCACCGGAAGTGGTGACGATTTCGCCGGGATTTTCCGGCAGCTCGCTTCCCTGCTCTCGCAGATAGCTGGAGATAAAGCGGACATAGTTACCCGTCGGTACGAAACAAATTTCCTGACTCTCAGGCTTGTCGGCGACCGGCACGGCAAGCTGGCGAGCGAGTTCGCGTACCTCGCGCTTGGGAAGTTCACCCAGCGGAAATTCGGTTCGGGCGAGTTGCTCCTGCGTGAGACCAAAAAGAAAGTAAGTCTGATCCTTGGAATCGTCCACGGCGCGGAGCAGTTCGAATCGCCCGGTGGCGGAATTGTGGCGCACACGGGCATAGTGACCCGTGGCGATCCGCTCAACGCCGATTTCGCGAGCAGTCACGAGAAGCTGATCGAACTTGACGTGGTTATTGCAGAGCGTGCAGGGGATCGGCGTGCGCCCCGCCAGATAATCGTCCACAAAGGGACGGATCACCGTCTGCTCGAACTTCGCCTCGAAATTGACGACATAGAACGGTATAGATAAATGTTCGGCCACGCGCCGGGCGTCGTAGACGTCGTCCAGCGAACAGCAGCGATGCTGCGCGGGGCCTCCGGCATTTTGCAGCTCCGGAAGG
>JBAVQT010000550.1:0-2229 GCA_049694295.1 Candidatus Acidiferrales bacterium | reverse complement strand
ACGCGCATAAGGCGCAGATCTTGGCGTTTGGCGGGCGGGACTACAGTAAGCCACAGTAAACAGCGGAGCGGGAATACAGCAATTGCGGTAAATCCGAAGTTTGAGACTTGGATGAAGAACGGGGCCTCGATCGGGCAAACAACTCTGATGGTTCGGGGCGAGATTCGCGGCGCGCGCGGTTACTTACAACGGAAAGCCGCCCGGAATGAGCGTGTGGGGGAGTGGGGGGCTCATTCCGGGCATCTTGTGGCAAGCCAAGATTGGCGCGAGGGGCGCCGTCCGACGCAGATCATTGTCCGCAAATCGAAATCACAGCGCCCTCGCATAGAGTCAAAGGAAGGAGCAGAAGAGCCGGCCCAGCCCTCAGCCTTGATTTCTCGAGGCTCACGATTCCTCTTCTCCTTCCGCGCCAGCATCCTAGCGGCGGAGCTTCGGAGGAACAATACGGGGAAATGATTAGACGCTTGTGGGAATTCCTGTACATTTTATTACGCGACAGGAAAGAAAAGGATCGTGCGCGATGATCGAGTCGAGTTTCGAAGACCAGCGCGCCGCCGACGGCCTCAGGCTTCGATGATCTGGTTGCGAACGGCGTAGCGGACGAGCTCGGTCACGGTGTGCAGCTGCAGTTTGCGCATGATATTGGCGCGGTGCGTTTCCGCGGTCTTCACGCTGATGCACAGGGACGACGCCACTTCCTTGCTGCTTTTCCCTTCGGCGAGCAACTGCACGATTTCGCGCTCGCGCGAGGTGAGTCTTTCCCGCAGCGTGCCCGGCAAATCCTTGGGCGAAGGCGGGGTATTGAAATTGCTCAAGATGATTTCGGTGGCGCGAGGCGTGAAAAATGGTTTGTGGTTGGATAGAGTTTCGACGGCGATCAGCAGGTCCCGGTCCGAATCGGATTTTACGATGTAGCCGCGCACGCCAGCCTCCAGGATTTCGCGGATGAGCTGGTCGGAATAATGAACCGAGAGAATCAGCACCTCGGTATTGGGCGAAGCGCTGCGAATTCGCCGCGCCGCTTCCACGCCGTTGAGGTCGGGCATGCTGATATCGAGAATTATGACGTCAGGCTTGAGCTCTTCAGCCTTGGCAACCGCTTCGCGTCCGGTGTGCGCTTCGCCGCAAATTTCCCAACCGGCTTTCGATTGCAGGAGCGCTTTGACGCCCCGGCGCATGAGATCGTGGTCGTCCGCAATCAGAATACGCAGTGTTTTCATGATCGTCTCCCCAGGGAAACCGACGATGTCAGCATTTTAAGTATTGCGCTCATCTGATATGACGAAAGTCAGGCTCTCCGGTTTCAACCAATTGAATTGGACAGCCAACCGACACCGCTGGGAGCCGCGAGCAGGGCCCCCCACGCAAATCAGGCTGGGAAACACTAATCATACACCTGCGGACCGGCTGGCGGCCTGCAAAGCCGGGACCGCGGCGTTGTCGGCGTTCGTGCCTTCGCTTCCGATTGCATAGGATTTTAACGATGCGTCGACGCGCTGGTTCATGAGTTCCCTTAGGCGAGGCCGCTCGATCGCAAGCGATCCGCGGCGCTCTAGCGGCCTAAATTCGATCCGCCAAGCAGGCTCGTAATTGATTCCGGGCCCGCCAAAATCTTGCTTTCACCGCGGATTCGGAGAGCTTCAGCATTTTTGCGGCTTCCTTGGCCGGGCGCTCCTGAATTCCCAGGAGCCACACGATGGCCCTGGAAGAACTGCGCAGGGTGCCGATGGCCTCGTTGAGCACGCGATGCCTGGCGCTCTCGGAAAAAAGCGATTCCGGGTGAGAAGCGTCGCTGGCGCGGATACCCTCGACCAGGCTGGTCTCTTCAGAGTCGCCGGTATCGTAGCGAACGTGAGTCTCTTCGGTGCGACGCTTGCGCATCTTGCCGAGCGCCTCATTCATGGCGATGTGGGTCAGCCAGGTGGAGAAAGCAGACTGGCAACGAAACTGGTCAATGTGAAGATAGGCGTTGAGCAGGGTTTGCTGTGCGGCGTCTTCAGCATCCTCGCGGTTGCCGGTGATCCGCAGCGCCACGTAATACATTTTTCGCATGTGGGGCTCGACTAACTGAGTGAAGGCGGCGTGGTCGCCGCGCTGCGAAAGCTTGACCAGGCGCGCCTCTTCGGGGGCGCGCGGTTTTCTGGGGAAATCCACTGCTGATATTCCTCGGTCCTTCTGGGCCGTCGCTGCGGACCCTCTCGGCTGGCATTCCATTGGCTTCTCCTCTTC
>JBAVQT010000549.1:0-4688 GCA_049694295.1 Candidatus Acidiferrales bacterium | reverse complement strand
GATAGCTCCAGCTGAACGCCAGGATGCACGGCGTCTACCAGGTAATACACGCCATTGATGTCCATGATGTAAACGTTGTCATCGTAGCCCCAACCTGCCGGCCATGGCTGAACCATCACGAAGGAATAGCCCCCGTACTGAAATCGGGGGTGGCCGCTTACGATGGTCGGGTGACCGACATGAAACCTGTGTTCGCTGCCGAAATGGGCCTTGAATTTGTCGTCAGGGATGCGGCCGCGCGAAGCCTGCTCGCTGCTACTGCGATTCACATCCTGCTTGTGCCCGCTATTCTGTTGAGCTTGGTTTGATGGCTTGGTTGTCTTGGGCTGCGCTGGCCTGGGCGCTTCCTTTTTGGGTGGCACTGCTTCCTTCGTGCCGGGATGCGGCTGATCGCTTGGAGTTTTCGGCGGCTCGGCCTGCCGCTTGGGCTGGTCGGCTGTCGCCGGACGAGCATCTTGCGCTTTTGCGGCCGGTTCGGGTTGGTCATGCTGGTCCTGCGCGAAGGCAGGCGCGGCGATTCCGAGAACCAATAACAAAGCCGCAGGTCCGATGAGCGTTTTGATCTTCATGAGCGATTCCTCCCATTAATTTGAGCCGCAGGTCAGGACTCTCTGCTCGTCCGCAAATCGTAGACGGGATCAGGTGGGGAACAAATCGGGCCAGCCCTGTATTTTCCGAGGGAAATGGCGTTAGGCGCGGAGGCGGTGCCAGCGATTTCAGTCGATTGTCGAACGCCGCGAATTCTTAATCGAAGAATTTAGAACTGGAAGCGGGCCATGAATTGCATTTGGCGACCGGGGCCTACGTTGGCTATCCCCCCGACGGGCTGCCCGAACGTTGCGACCGGCGTCGCGGCGTTGCCATAGACGCCGTTGCGGCTGTAATAGTTGGCGTGATTGAAGACGTTGAACGCTTCGGCGCGCAGAGAAGCGGTGAGACGCTCGGAAATGTGCAGGGATTTTTGAAGCGACATCGCGGTGTCGTAAATTGGCGTGCCGCGCCCCCAATCGCGCGGGAGGACGAACCCATTGAAAGCCGGACGATCGGAACTGGTCGAGAAATCGCCGTTGTTGTCCACGCCGGTGGTGACGTTATAGGGGAAGCCGGAGCCCAGTTGCGCGAATGCGCCGAAGCTGAAGCCCCACGGCAGCAAATAATTGCCGCTCAGCGAAGCGCGATGGCGCTGATCGAGCAGGCTGGTGGCTTTTTCGGCGGCCCCCAGAAAATTCGAGTCGTTGGGATCTTGCGAAGATGCGTCAGGCTCGACGGTATTGATGCTATGCGAGTAGGTGTAGCTGAGGAGCATCGAGAGGCGGTAGGAGAAACGCTTATTGAGGCGCACCTGCAGGCCGTCGTACACCGCCGTGCCGCGATTGGCGTAGGTAACGATGCGGCGATATCCATCGGCGACGGGCGCAATCGGGCGCGTGGCGTTGGCTTCGTTTTCGACGCAGGTTTGCGTGGCCTGCCCCGGCGGACAAATGGCGGTCAGCTGAGCGGTGCTGAGCGCCGCGCCGTCGTAACACCACTGGCCCGGCGCGGTGCGGTCGCAGGGAAGCGGAGCATTGAGGTCCACGGGCCGCTCGATGTGAATGGTGTGCGAGCCCACATAATCCACGGAAAGCAGCCAGGTAGGCGCGATTTCGCGCTCGATGCCCAGATTCCATTGCTGCGTGTAGGGATTGAGCAGCGCGTTGGGACAAAAATGCAGCATCGAGACATCCGCGCCGAGCGGCGCGAGATAAGGATTCAGTGCGGCGCACTGGCCGGGACGAATGGTGATATCGCGCGCGGGAAGGCTCGCTCCCGGCGGGAACGCGGCGATGGGCGCGAAGGTGTCGGGAAATCCGAGGCCGCCGGGAACGGCGGTATAGGTGAAGACCCCGGCCGGGCCGCCGAGAATATCGCTGGCGGCGAGATCGATGCGCTCTTCGGAATAGTAAATTCCGTATCCAGCGCGGAGGATGGTCGAGCCGAGGTGCGGCAACTGCCATGCGATACCGCCGCGCGGGCCCACGTTCTTGTGAGCGTTGGTGAACGTCTGCCCTTCCCAGCGCAGCCCGAGATTGAGCGAGAGGCCCGGCCGGACGTTCCAATTATCTTGCAGGAAGCCGGCCCAGAGCAGTTCCTTGATGTTGTAATTCTGGCTGCCGAAAGATTGCGTGAAATTGAGCGCCAACGGCGGCGCGCTCGGCGCCAAGCCCGGCGGCGCAAGCGCGGGATCGTAGGTCAGCAACTCCGCGATGGGAAGAGTTTCGTAGGCGGGGTTGATCTGGAAGCGACCGTCAACATAACCGCTGCCGAATTCCTGGCCGAACCCTCCGGACGATGACTCGATGAAATCGAAACCGGCTTTGAGTTGGTGGTGGCCCTGCACCGTGGTAAGCGTGTCCGCCTGCTGAAATTGATGATTCATCAGATTCGCGGAGCGCGATTCGCCGTAGGTGTAATAACCGGAGACGAACACCTGAGGGCCGGGCGTAACCGGTACGAACTGCGTGATGGGCGAGCCCAGTTGAAATTGAAAGCGCGCTTCGTTGACGGTGTGCGAGCCTAGCGAAGCAATGTCGGCGAGCGCCACGCTGTAGGTATCGCGCTTGAAAATGCGTGCGGCGCCGGGAAGCGTCGCACCGCTCACTGAATCCTGCGGATTCGTGTCGGTTAGCCGGTCGAGATTGGCGCGCAGCATCAGCCGATTGGTGTCTGTGAGCTGGTGATCGAGACGCGCCAGAAAGAGTGTTTGCGCGGCGTTGCCCGTATAGATCGCGCCGGGGTCCACCGGCGAAGTGATCACCGCATCGCGATTCTGCTGGGTGTATTCGAGCGACGCGAGGAAATAGGTCCGGTCGCGGATGAGCGGACCGGAGAAAGTGCCGCTGCCCTGCGCGAGAGTGTTGGCAGCTTTCCGCGAAGCCGCGAGCGGAGAGCTGGCCTCCGGCCATGCCGGGCGGCCCATCCCGATGAAATCTCCGTGAAACTGGTCGGTGCCCGACTTGGTGACCACGTTGACCGCCGCCCCGGTGGTGCGGCCATATTCGGCGGACATGGCGTTGGTGAGCACCGTGAATTCCTGCACGGAGGAAAAAGGCAGGGAGGTGAACATGGTCTGCCGGCCCCAGCTGTCGTCGCCCGTGGTGTTGTCAACCGAGTAGGTGGTCTGACGCCGGCCGCTACCGTTGATCACGAAAAGAGTTTGGTTGAGAAACAGGTCGCCGGTCGTCTGCGCGAGCCGCACCGAGGAATCCAGCAGCGGCAGGGCGGTGAGCTGGCGATTGAGGATCGGCGTGCTCTCTATTTTGTCTTGGTCGAGGCGGTCGGCGATCTGCGCGGAATCGGCGATCACTCCCTCAGCGGTTCCAAAGACGGTGATCTGCGTCGGGTAACCGGAAAGCGCTAGCTGGAAATCCATATCGGCGGTCACGCCCGCGCGCAGGTTGATTTCGGTGCGTTCACCGACGTGAAATTGCGGAGCTCTGACCACCAGGGAGTATTCGCCCGTCAGGGGCAAACCCATGAACGAATAGCGGCCTTCGGCATCGGTGGACGAATCGCGTTCGATATTGAGGCTGGCGTTGGTGAGCGCCACTTCTGCGCCCACTACCACGGCGCCCTGTGGATCGGTCACCTGGCCGCCGATCGCGCCAAGATCGCGCGTCTGGCCCACGGTCGAGGCCGCGCCGAAAATAGCGGCGAAGAAGAAGAAAAAGACTGGAAAGATTCGTTGAATCGAGTGAGTTCGCATTCGGTTCGCGCCCGATAGCTTACTGAATCGCCGAGACCTCATGCAAGGAATAGCCGCGCGGCGTGCCAGGCTGCCGCGCGCCAAAATCTGAACGAGTTTCTGCGCGTCGGGAGAGACCCCGCGAGGTCGCGTGGGTCGAGGCGCGTTGACATGCTCCAGTGGTGGGCTATCATGTGCGGCCATGGAATGGGAAACGGCCAGAGGGATGCCGCGGCGATCAATGCCGATGGCGCGGTTTGCGGTGCTGCTTTGCGCCGCCGGCGCGCTGTGGATTCCAGGATGTCGCGGCAGAGCCGCGGAACGCGGTGGCGCCGAGACGCGTGTGCCGGTGAAAACCAGCTTGCCGGTGGGCGCGGATCCGGCGGCCGGGCGCGTCTTGACCTTTGCGGAGTTCACCGCCATTCCAGAGCCGCCCGGCGTGAGTAAGAAAGACCCACGCTATGAGAGCGCCCGCATCCCGGCCTTTCCGAATTCGCTAGGAGTGCAGGAAGGAGACGTGGTGCGCTTGCGCGGCTGGCTGTGGGCGGTGACGCTGATGGGCGATGGCGACCTCAATATCCGTCTGACCGGTAGCGCGGCATCGCCCAATCGCTATGCAGTGGGCGAAATTCCGGACGACGATGATGTTTCCGACTCACGGTTGGGCTCGATGGTTCGGGCGGCGCGGGCCGCCCTGAAGGCCGACGCGTTGAGCGGGCACGCTCCTTCACGCGCTGGCACGATTCTGGCTGCGCCAATTTACGTTGAAGTCAGCGGCCAACTCTACTTTAACGACACGCACGTCGGCGACGCTCGCAAGCCCGATAAGCAGGGCACCACGCGCGCGACCGATTGGCAAATCCATCCGGTGCTCTCGGTCGCCCCTGTGCCGATTGCGCATGCTTCTGACTAGTCCGGAGGCTGGTTGGAACCTCGGGGCACGCAGCCGCTATTCAAAACACGCGCC
>JBAVQT010000548.1:0-2043 GCA_049694295.1 Candidatus Acidiferrales bacterium | reverse complement strand
TGGCTGCATGGAAACTTGGACCGGCGCTGGCTGCCGGCTGCACGGTGATTCTGAAGCCTGCGGAGCAGACGCCCCTTTCGGCGCTGCGCCTGGGCGAACTGATTCAGGAAGCGGGATTCCCGGATGGGGTGGTGAACATCGTGCCGGGATATGGCGAGACGGCGGGCGCTGCGCTGGCCGCGCATGAGGATGTGGATAAAGTTGCGTTCACCGGCTCGACCGAAGTCGGAAGGCTGATCATTCACGCGGCGGCTGGAAATCTGAAAAAGGTGTCGCTCGAACTGGGCGGCAAATCGCCCAACGTGGTTCTGAATGATGCCGATCTGGATCGCACGATCGCCGGGGCGGCCAGCGCGATCTTCTTCAATCATGGCCAGTGCTGCTGCGCGGGATCGCGGCTTTATATCGAGCAGGGAGTGTTTGACAAGGTTGTGGAGGGCGTGGCGAAAGCGGCGGACAAGATCAAGGTTGGCTCGGGGCTGGATCCGGCCACCGAAATGGGTCCGCTGGTTTCGGAGGAGCAGCTCAATCGCGTTTGCGGCTATTTGGAGTCGGGCAAGGAGGAAGGCGCGAAGGCCGTCGCCGGCGGAGCGCGGGTGGGCGACAAGGGCTACTTCGTGAAACCGACGGTGCTGGTGAACACGCACGACAATATGAAGGTGGTGCAGGAGGAGATTTTCGGACCGGTGGTGACGGCGATTCCTTTCAGCGACGCCTCCGAGATCGTTCCGAAAGCCAACGATACGATTTACGGATTGGCCGCGGGAATCTGGACGCGCGACATCAAGAAAGCGCATTCGATCGCGGCCAAGCTGCGCGCCGGGACGGTGTGGATCAACTGCTACAACGTGTTCGACGCGGCGCTGCCGTTTGGCGGCTACAAACAATCGGGCTGGGGCCGTGAAATGGGACATGAGGTTCTCAACAATTACACGGAAGTGAAATCGGTGTGCGCCGCGCTATAGTCGCGTCGAGATCTCCCAACGAGGAAGAGGCCGAGTCGTTTTCGCTCGGCCTTTTTGTGCCGCGACTTCAGGCTGGTCCTTTTGTTTTCTGGTCGCGCAACTGTTGCTTCCAGCCGAGGACGCGAGCCTTGTTTCCGGCTTCTTCGGCTTCGGGGACCTTGCCCTGGCGCTGGTAGGCACGGGAAATTGCGGTCCAGGCGAGGATGTCTTCGGGCTCGAGTTCAATGATGCGGCGGGCGGCTTCGATGGCGCGATCAAAGTCGGCTTTCGCGTGGTACGCTTGCGCGAGGCCATGGAGGGCGTCCGCCATCTTCGGATCGAGCACGAGCGCGCTCTGGTATTCCGCGATGGATTCGTCGAGCTTGCCGTCGCCGAAAAAATCCACGCCTGCGTAATAGTGATCTTCCGCGGTCATCGCTTTTCGAGAGGCCTCGCGTCTATTCTATCATCGCGTTTCGCCCGCCCGGCATGCTGAACGCGCTGCGGTATTACTGGATTATTTCCAAGGGCCATCGTTTCTCGCCGTGGAAATCTCCCTACATACAATGGCGTCTGGAAACTTTTTTCGGCAAAGACGCTGCGGGGCTCGACGCGCGGAAATTTTTCGCGCTGCTCTGGCGCGAGCGCGCCCGCATGGCCAGTTTTCTCGCATGGGTCGGCCAGTCTCGCCGGCGGATGCGCGCTTCCTGAACGCCCGGTTGACGTCCGGCCAGCCTCAGCTTGCAGTCGCGCCGAATGACGCGCTTACGCCGGCTGGCGCGTACTGTTGTATAAATATTGCCCGGGGCGACTCTCTGACGCTCCTTGCTGGAGTTTCACGGGAACGGTGATCATGCAGGAAACCTGGCGGTGGTTCGGTCCGAACGATCCTGTCTCGCTCGACAACGTGCGGCAGGCGGGCGCGATGGGCATCGTGACGGCGCTGCATCATCTCTATCGCGGCGAAGCCTGGCCGCTGCGCGAGGTGCTGGACCGCAAAGCGGCCATTGAAGCCGCGGGACTCACCTGGCCGGTGGTCGAGAGCATACCGTTCCACAATTCGATCAAGCTGCGGTCGGGGCCTTACAAACGATTCATC
>JBAVQT010000547.1:0-1992 GCA_049694295.1 Candidatus Acidiferrales bacterium | reverse complement strand
CCGTAAAACCTTCGGCGAGCGGTGTGTCGATGAGTCATGGCTCGCCAGTAGCTACTAAAAGCTTCGTCAAAAAATGCCGGAAGCAGCGAACCCGGCATTCTTTAGGTGCAGAAGCCCCATTTTTCCGGTCGTTTATGTGGGAGTTGAAACTGTGACCTCCTAAAACCATTTACGAGAGAGTTTCCAGCGATTTACCATTAGCTTCTTACTCCGGCCGTGTGGCGTTTTCCCCCAGCGAGTGATAATTTGATCGCTCGATCTGGCGGGTGGGCGCCGCAAGAAACGACGAGGTGAATGGCGATGGCGATAAGCTGGGGAAAACGTCGGGCGATCGTGATTGTGGGGATCGTGGTTGTTTTTGTGGCGCTAATCTGGCTGGCGGCTTCGCGTCCCCAACACATTTCGGCAAATTCGGTGTTGGTGCTCGACACGAGCGGCGCCATCGAAGAGCAGCGCTCGGCGGATTTTCTTTCCGCGCTGAATGGCGGGCAGACGCCGGTGTTGCGGGACTACATTGAAGCCATCGACCGCGCCTCGGGCGATTCGCATATCACCGGATTGGTGGTTCGCATCGGCCCGCTACAGACCGGATGGGCCAAGCTCGAGGAAATTCACGCGCACCTGCTGCGATTCCGCAAGAGCGGCAAGCCCAGCATCTGCTATCTCGGCTACGACGGAATTTCCAATCCCGAGTATTACCTGGCGAGCGGCTGCAGCCAGGTGTGGCTGCTGCCGACCGCGCCGGTGAGCATTCACGGCATGATGGCGGAGGCGCTTTTCCTGCGCGGGTCGCTCGATAAACTGAAAGTGGTGCCGGAGTTTTACCACATCGCGGAATACAAGACGGCAGGGAACACCTTTACCGAGAAAAAATTCACGCCCGCGCACCGCGAAGAGGTGGAGTCGCTGCTGCAAAGCATCTACGGGAGCTATTTGACGGAGACCTCGGCGGCGCGCGACATGGACCGCGCGAAATTCGAAGGCCTGGTGGAGAAGGGGCCGCTTTCGGCTGACGATTCGCTGGACTCAGGGCTGGTGGATCGCAAGGCGTATTGGGATCAGGTGCAGGATTTCTTTCGCAAGCGCGACGGCGATTGGCGGCCGGTGCAGCTGGGGCGATATCGTACGCAATCCAGCGTGAACGCGGATCTAGGGATCGGCCCGCAGATCGCGGTGGTACGCGCCAGCGGGCTGATCGTATCGGGCGATTCGGAAAGCACGGCCGGGGGCGGATCGGTGATGGGCGGAGATTCAGTGGCTCGCGATTTGCGCGCCGCGCGGAATAATTCAAATATCAAAGCGATCGTGCTGCGCGTGGATTCGGGCGGTGGATCAGCGGTGGCCAGCGAGGTGATTCGGCGGGAAGTGGAGCTGGCCAACCGGGAAAAGCCGGTGATCGTTTCGATGTCGGACGTGGCGGCGTCGGGAGGGTATTGGATTGCGATGTCGGCGCGGCACATCGTGGCCGATCCAAATACGATTACGGGATCGATCGGGGTGCTGATCGGGAAATTCAATTTGTCGGGACTCTACAGCCTGCTGGGCATGAGCACCGATTCGGTGACCACCAGCGAGAACTCGACATTCTTTTCCGACCAGCAGAATTTCACGCCGACGCAGCGCGCGGCCGTGGAAAAATCGCTGCAGGAAACGTACGCGAGTTTCACCAAGGGAGTTGCCGAGGGCCGGAACATGCGAGTGGCGGACGTGGATAAAATCGCCAAGGGGCGGGTGTGGAGCGGCGCGCAGGGGAAGGATCTGGGGCTGGTGGACGAGCTGGGCGGGCTGACGGCGGCGATCGCATCGGCGAAGAAGCTGGCACACATCGCGCCGAACGAGTCCGTGCGCATCGTGAACTATCCGATGGAGAAGAATTTCTTTCAGATGCTGCTGGAGCGGGAGCGCGGCCAGACGATGGTTGCGCCCGCGACGCCGATGAGTCTGGATGAGACTCTGCAGCGGCTGACCAGCACGATGGACCCGGTGCAGGCG
>JBAVQT010000546.1:0-7783 GCA_049694295.1 Candidatus Acidiferrales bacterium | reverse complement strand
GCGTGGGTGCTGGCGGACGAGGTCTATCGCGGCGCGGAGCTGGATGGCGAGGTGACGCCGAGTTTTTGGGGATCGTACGAACGCGTGCTGTGCATGGCGGGACTCTCGAAGGCTTACAGCTTGCCGGGACTGCGAACGGGGTGGGTGGTGGGTCCGGCGGAGACGATCGAGGAATTGTGGTCGGTGCACGATTATACGAGCATTGGTCCTTCGATGCTGACGGACCGGCTGGCGAGGCTGGCGCTGGAGCCGAAGAAGCGCGCATGGATATTGAATCGTACGCGGGAATATCTGCGGCGGAACTATCCGCCGTTGCGGGCTTGGCTGGACGCGCGAGCGGATGTGTTTTCGCATGTGGCGCCGCGGGCGGGAGCGATCGCGTGGGCGGGATTGCGGGACGGACGAGACACGGAGCAGATGGCAGAAGAGTTGCGGGTGAAGAAGAACGTGCTGATCGTGCCGGGCGAGCAATTGGGGATGAAGACATTCGTGCGGTTTGGATTTGGCGGAGAAACGGAACATTTGATGAAGGCGCTGGGACGGATTGACGAGTGGCTGGGTGAGACGCGGGGCGCGAAGTTTGCGCGCGCGGAACATTCCTAGTTTGCGTTCCGCGTTGCTCTCAAAAGAAGAATTTTTGCAGACGCCCGGCGCTCCAACTGGCAGAGTACGCGGCGGCGAAATTGGGGAAAAGGCCGCCTCCGAAGAGGTGAGCTAAATTTTGAGCTGCGCGGACGCGGGCACGCGGGCACGCGGGCACGCGTTGACTTGGCGGCGGCACGGGCCATAAGATGGCGCGCACGGACGCGCCCTGACCTGCCATGAAAGCGCCACGACCTGCGAACGAAGCGGCGCGACTCGAAGCCCTCCAGCGGTACGCCATTCTGGACACAATTCCCGAGCAAGAGTTTGACGATTTGTCGCGCCTGGCGGCGATGGTGTGCGGCACGCCGATTGCTCTGGTGTCGCTGGTGGATTCCGAGCGGCAATGGTTCAAGGCGAAGGTGGGGCTGGAGGCGGCGGAGACTTCACGCGAGATTGCGTTTTGCTCGCACGCGATTTTGCAGACGGATGTGATGGTGGTGCCGGACACGCTGAAAGACGAGCGATTCCGCGACAATCCGCTGGTGACGAGCGATCCGAAAATGCGTTTCTATGCGGGCACGCCGCTGGTGACGCAGGACGGGCACGCGCTGGGGACGCTGTGCGTGATCGACCGTGTGCCACGTGACCTGACGGCGGAACAACGAGAGGCGCTGGAGGCTCTGGGCCGGCTGGTGGTGGCGGAGATCGAATTGCGGCGAAGCGTAACGGATTTGTCGCAGGCGATTCGGGAGAGGCGGAGAGCGGAAGAGGAGTTGGAGCAGCTTTTCAGTCTGTCGCGCGACATGTTCTGCATCGCGGGCGCGGATGGATATTTCAAACGAATCAATCCGGCGTGGGAAAGGGCGCTGGGAGTTTCGCAGGCGGAATTGCTGGCAAAGCCGTATTTGGACAGAGTGCATCCGGACGATCGGGAGACGACGGAGCGCGAGGCGGAGAAGCTGATGCTGGGTTCGATAACCAAATCATTCGAGAACCGGTATCGCTGCGGGGATGGGACATACCTGTGGCTGCTATGTAACGCGACGCCGAGCAGCGACCGGAAAATGGTGTACGCGGTGGCGCGGGACATCACAGAACAGAAAAGAGAAGAGCGGCGCATGGCTGCGGGGTACGCGGTTACGCGGCTACTGACGGAAGCCGCGAGCCTGGAAGACGCTGGACCGGGCATCCTGCAAGCGATTTGCGAGGGTTTGGATTGGGAACTGGGCGCACTGTGGAAAGTGGACGACGGGGCGGGCGTGATTCGCTGCACGAATGTGTGGCACCGGCCGCAGAAAGAGTTTCCGCGATTCGTGCAGGCGTCAATGGAGCGGGAACTGAAGCCGGGGTTCGGGATGCCGGGGCGCGTGTGGGAATCTTGCGAGCCGGTGTGGCTTGGAGAGGGTCTGGACGCCAAGGTGTTTCCGCGAGTCGCGGAGGCGAGAGAAGAGGGAATACGAGCGTCAATCGGATTTCCGATCCGAAACGAAAGGCGCGTGACGGCGGTGGCGGAATTTTTCAGCCGCGAAATCCGGAAGCCCGACGCGGATCTGCTGGCAATGTTCGATTCGCTGGGGAGCCAGATCGGACAGTTTATCGAGCGGCGGCGCGCGGAAGAGGAGTTGAAGGAGTATGCCGGGCATCTGGAAGCGGCGCGGCAAGCACTGGAAGAAAATTCGCGGCGGCTGGCGCAACTGGTGAATGAGCTGGAAGGGGCGAAGAAAAGAGCGGAAGAAGCAACGCAGGCGAAGAGCGAGTTTTTAGCCAACATGAGCCATGAGATACGCACGCCGATGAACGCGATTGCGGGAATGACGGAGTTGGCGCTGGATACCAAGCTGACGCCGGAGCAGCGCGAGTATTTGCGGACGGTGAAGAGCTCGGCCGCGTCGTTGCTAAATCTGATCAACGACATACTGGATTTTTCGAAAATTGAGGCGCGCAAGGAAGAGCTGGAATCGGTGGATTTCGGGCTGCGCGAGGCGCTGGAAGATACGCTGAATGTGCTGGCGCTGCGAGCGCGGCAGAAGGGGATCGAACTGCTGTGCGACGTGGCGGCGGACGTGCCGGACGCATTGGCGGGGGATGCGGAGCGGTTGCGGCGGATCGTGATGAACCTGGCGGCGAACGCGGTGAAATTCACGGAGCAAGGCGAAGTCGTGTTACGCGCGGAGATCGAATCGCAAAGGGAGTCGGGAGTGATGCTGCATTTTTCGGTGACGGACACGGGAATTGGGATCGCGCCGGAGAATCAGCAGAGAATTTTTGAGGCTTTCGCGCAAGGAGATGCGTCCACCACGAGAAAGTATGGCGGGACGGGATTGGGGCTGGCGATTTCGGCGCAACTGGCGGCGTTGCTGGGGGGACGAATCTGGGTGGAGAGCAAGCAAAGTGAGGGAAGCGCGTTTCATTTCACGGCGCGATTCAAAGAGCGGAGCGGCACGGCGGAAAACGCGGGACCGGCGCTGCCCGAAAAACTGCGCGGCACGAGAATGCTGATCGCCGACGACAACGCGATGAGCCGGCGAATCCTGGCGGAGCTGGCCGCGAGCTGGGGACTTCGGGCGACGGCTGTGGAGAGCGGCGAAGCGGCATTGCGAGAGCTGGAGGGAACGAAGAAAAGCGGCCGGGAGTTTCGAGTGATTCTGCTGGACGCGCACATGCCGGGGATGGACGGCTTCGAGACGGCAAAGCGAATAATGAAGGATGGAAGATTGCGCGGCGCGGCTCTGCTGCTGATGACCGCGGCGGGAAAGCACGAAGATGTGGCGCGAGCGCAGCGGGTGGGAGCGAAGGCCGCCCTTGCGAAACCCGTGAAGCGTTGGGAATTGTGGGAGACGGTGGCAGCGGCGCTGCACGTTCCCGGAAGTCAGAACCGGCACGCGCAGGACGACCGGCTGCACGGTAAAAAGGCGCGGCGGGCGCTGCGAATTCTGGTGGCGGAAGACAACGCGGTGAATCAGGAACTTGCGGTACGGCTATTGGAGAAGCGCGGACACCATGTGGCGCTGGTGGAGAACGGCCGGCAGGCGATCGAGGCGGTGGAAAAGCATTCGGCGGGGAAGCAGGCGTTTGATCTGGCGCTGATGGATGTGCAGATGCCGGAGATGGGAGGCTTGGAAGCGACGCGGCTGATTCGCGAGAAAGAAAAGCAGAGCGGCGGACACCTGCCGATCGTGGCGATGACGGCGCACGCGATGCAGGGAGATCGCAAGCGGTGCCTGGACGCAGGAATGGACGGCTACCTGGCGAAGCCGATCGAACCGCGAAGTTTTCTGGAGACGGTGGAAGAGCTGGCTGCCTCAGGCGGGCGGAGCGGAGCGACAAAGGGAAATCCGGTGACACAGGCGGCGGGAGCATCTAGCGAGGCGATGCTTTTGGTGAGGTTCAGCGGAAACCGGAAGCTGCTGCAGTCGCTGGTGAAGACTTTTCAGGAAGACTGCCCTAAGATGATGGCTCGAATTCGGGCGGGGCTGGGCGAACGAAATGCGGCCGGAGTGGCGGAAGGCGCGCACGCGCTGAAGGGCAGCGTGGGCAATTTTGGCGGGTCGCCGGCGTTTGAGGCAGCGCGACGGTTGGAAATGGCGGGACGCCAAGGCGCACTCGATGCCGGACCGGAGCTGTATGCGCGGCTGGAAGAGGAACTGGCGCAATTGGTACGGGCACTGCAAGCGATTCGCGGCGGAAACGCAAAACTGAAGCGGCACGGAAACTCTAAACGGACGCCCCAGCGGACACCCGGGAGGAAACGATGACGCGGATTCTGGTCGCCGATGACGACCGCACCACACGGCTACTGCTATCGGAAACGTTGCGGAGCCAGGGGCATACCGTGGTGCTGGCGGAAAACGGCGCGGAAGCGTTGAAGAAGTTGAAGGCGGGAAAGTTCGACCTGGCGCTGCTGGATGTGTGGATGCCGAAGAAGAGCGGAATTGAAGTGCTGGCGGCGATGAAGAAATCGAAGACGCGGCCGAAGGTGATTGTGATGACTTCGGACGACACGCCGGAGACGCTGTTTCACGCGATCCGCGAGGAAGCTTACCAGTACGTCGCCAAGCCGATCGAGCCGAAAGAATTGATTACGCTGGTGAAAGAAACGCTAGGAAGGAATTCCGATGCGCTGCCTATCGAAGTAGTTTCCGCGCTGCCGGAGTGGGTGGAACTGGTGGTGCCATGCACACTCGAGGCAGCCGAGCGCATCGAAAATTTCATGGCGCATTTGAAGGCCGGCCTGCCAGAGGAGGTCCGGGGAGCGGTGGGGCAGGCGTTTCACGAGTTGCTGCTGAATGCGATCGAGTGGGGCGGAAGACTGGATCCGAAGCGCAAGGTGAGGATCTCCTACCTGCGCGCGAAGAAGATGTTGCTCTACCGGATCGCCGATCCGGGGCCGGGGTTCAAGCTGGCGGAACTGGACCACGCGGCGATCACGCATCTGCCGGACGAGCCGACGGCGCACGACGATATCCGGCGGGAGAAAGGATTGCGTCCCGGCGGATTCGGGCTGGTGCTGGCGCAAGCGAATGTGGACGAATTGCTCTACAATGAAGCGCGGAACGAGGTGGTGTTTGTGAAGTACCTAGAGGGTTAAGAGATGCGGCGGTGAGGACGAGGCCCAGCGATACCAATTTATCGGAGGATGACGATGGCGAAGGGCAAGCTGAAGCAGGCGGCGGTATCGATCGGAACGGCGGTAGGTCGCGCGGACCGCACAGCGCACGAAACTGTTAACAAGGTGAGCAAGGCGGGAAAGATCGCGAAGAGCGAGCTGGAAGAGCTGGCCAAGCAGATTGACGCGATCAAGAAGCAGCTGAAGAAGACTTCGAAGAAACTTAAGAAGGCGCTGAAGTAGCGAATTCATCGGTGCGAGGATCCCGGTAACCGCGGTTGGCGACTCGAAGCAAGACAATCGCGGCGCCGACCCTGCCGGTGCGCCATTCCGCTAGCGTTGCCGCGAATCGTCATCGAGACCCGCGGGATGGGGTTGAAGTGCGCCAGCAAACCGAGTATCCCGTGGCGATAAGGCTAGTACCCCGTCCCCGCGAGGATTTTACAAAATTCCCAAAACGGAACTGCTCGGAATGGGTTAGAGTCGCCTAGGGTTTCCAGGCCCGAATCTATCCTCAGGCGGTATTCCATGGGTCCTACGCGTTTGGCCGTCGTTCTTGCGGTTTTAATGTCGTTTGCTGTGGCAGGTTGTTCTGGATCGTCAGGCGTCACTCCCGAGACAGCTGAAGTCTCCCCTTCAAGTGCAGACCTGCTTACCGGGCAGAGCACTCAATTTACTTCCAATGTCTCGACAGATCCGACCAAGGTGATGTGGTCGGTCAGTGGCGTTCCCGGCGGGAACTCATCCGTGGGAACGGTCGACGCCAGCGGAAACTACACCGCGCCGGCTGTGCAACCGTCAGGGACCGTCAGCGTCACTGCCACCAGCAGCATCCGCGCCACTCTTACTGCCAGCGCGACGGTCACCGTCGTCGCTACAGGTCAAGTCACGCCGACCGCCCATCCTCAAGTCGCTCTTTACACAATCGCGCCCCCGGTAAACGCATCGGTGGCCATTCAATTCGGGACGGACACGACCTACGGTCTCACGACATGGCAACAGACGGCACCAGGAGGCGGTGCGGCGCTCGCCACTTTTGTGGCGGGAATGAAAGGAAACACGGTTTACCACATGCGAGCCGTCCTGAAAATGCCAGACGGCACGCAACTTGAGGACGTTGATCATACCTTTACAACGGGCAGCCTCGCGGCGAGCCTGGTTCCCAAAATTACCATTACAACTCCGAACGGCATGACACCGCAGTCAGGAGTCGAAGTTTTCGACACACTCAGTTCCTCTACGCCGGTCGCCGTAACAGATATGGCTGGCAACCTGCTTTGGTGGTATCGGCCGCCGGATGGCAGTCCTGAGGACAGCATTCAACCGGTGAAATTGATGCCCAACGGCCACATTCTCGTCGTTTGGACGCCAGGCTCAGAGGTGACTCTCTCGGGTCCGCCGCCAACGCCGGTTCCTGGGACTATTGACGTGGCCCGCGAAATCGACCTGTCGGGAACGGTGGTCCGCGAGCTTGACATCGACACACTTAACAGCCGTTTAGCCGCAGCTGGCTTCAACTACACCGCTCTCAGAATGCATCATGATATTACGGTGCTCCCCAACGGCCATTGGATAGTCCTGGTTAATTCGACCCGGCAATTCACGGACCTTCCCGGCTATCCGGGTACCACGACTGTGCTTGGGGATGCTCTTATTGACCTGGACTCCAATCTCAATCCGGTGTGGATGTGGGATGAGTTCGATCATTTGGATGTCAACCGACATCCTATGCAATTTCCTGACTGGACTCATACGAATGCCGTCCTGTATTCGCCGACGGACGGCAATCTGGTTGTGTCCATTCGGCATCAGAATTGGATCCTGAAGATTGATTACGCCAACGGGAAGGGCGCAGGTGACATCGTTTGGCACTTAGGTGAAGGCGGCGACTTCACGCTGCAGGGCGGCACCGATCCGACCGATTGGTTCTACGCTCAGCACGGCCCTTCGTTCACCTCATCAACCACGGCGGGCACTTTCGGACTTGCGGTTTTCGATAACGGAGATGACCGCATGTACCCAAACGGAGAGACCTGTGTGCAGAGCGGGGCAACAACCTGCCCGACTTACAGTACGGCACAGGTTTGGAATATCAATGAAACCGCCAAGACGGCCACTTTTGTCTTTCATGACATCCTAGCGAACTATTCCTATTTTGGCGGGAACGCGGAAGTGCTGGCCAACGGCGACATCGAATTCGATATATGCTCGGACCCGACCGTCGGTCCGACCGCGTCATCGGCCTACGAAGTTACTCCCGATTCGCCGCCGCAAGTCGTTTGGCGAGCGACCACGCCACTGCTTAATGGATACCGCATTTTCCGACTGCCAAGTTTGTATCCCGGCGTGCAGTGGTAGTCACTGAATCGGACGGCGAGGCTTGCGCTCGGGAGCGACGAAAGAAGCTTTCGCTTTAGCGCGAGGCACGGGTAATCAGAAGTGCAAATGGGTGCGAGACGCGCTCTTCGTGCGCCGAGGGCAGTGCGTGGCAAGGACATGGTGGGCCCGCTAGGATTCGAACCTAGAACCAACGGATTATGAGTCCGCTGCTCTAACCGTTGAGCTACGGGCCCCTGCGCTGGAAACATCTTA
>JBAVQT010000545.1:0-5475 GCA_049694295.1 Candidatus Acidiferrales bacterium | reverse complement strand
TGAAGCAGCTATCCTGGTCGGATTACAGCATGACGCTGCCGGGAGCTTCGGCGAATGCGGTACTGACCGACAACCAGACGCGCATCATACAGGACCCGGAAGTGCGGGTGACGGACGGACAGAAAGCAACGCTCAAGATTGGCGATCGCGTCCCGGTGGCTACGGGCAGCTTCCAAGCTGGGGTCGGAGTGGGTGTGGGCACTGGAGCGGGTGTCGTCAACCCCTTGGTAAACACCCAGTTCCAGTACATTGACGTCGGCGTGCAGATCGACGTGACGCCGCGGGTCCATCCCAATGGCGATGTCAGCATGAAATTGACCGTGGAAGTTTCGCAAATCACCGGAACCAGCAGTATCGGCGGCATCAACCAGCCGGTGATCAGTCAGAGAAAGATCGAACACGACATCCGCCTGAAAGAAGGCGAAGTAAGCGTGCTGGGCGGGTTGATCGAGCACGACGAAACGAAAAACGTCAACGGAATTCCTGGCCTCGGCGAGACACCGGTCTTCCGGTATCTGTTCTCGGACAACAGCAAGCAAGTGGAAGACAACGAAGTGCTGATCGTGCTGACGCCGCACGTGATCCGGATGCCGACGATTACGGCGGACAATCTCAGGCCGCTGGCAGCTGGCACAGACACCAATGTGCGCGTCTACCGCGAGGACGATGTATCGACGGACTCGACGGCGCAGCCGCCGGCATCGCGGCCAGCAGCGCAGCCGGCCGGACTGGATGCGGCAGGACAGGCTGCAGGCAACATCGCGGCCGCACAGCTCCATTTCGAGCCCGGGACCAGCTCCATTAAACCGGGCTCGACCATGACCTTGGGACTTTCGATTAGCAACGTCAACGACCTGTATTCCATCCCCATGCTGATTCACTACAACCCGGCGGTGATCCAGGTGGAGGAAGTGCGAGACGGCGGATTCCTGTCAGGCGGGACGCAGGCCATCGCCATCGTACAGCGCATTGACGCCGAGAAGGGCGAGGTGGTCGTGTCGGCCACCCGGCAACCGAACACGATGGGAGTTAACGGCTCGGGAACTCTGCTGGGCATCGTGGTACGCGGCGTGGCCCCTGGAAATTCGGAATTGCAAGTACTGCAGGTGAACGCCCACAACTCTCAGCAGCAGACTATCCCCTTGGTATCCGGAGTGGCCACGATCCAGGTGCAGTGAGGCAGGAGCGATGGACTTGGTGCGAGGCAATCACGCGCTTTCAACGATTATCAAACGGCGCTGCGGCGTGGGCCCGGCGACTTCCGCGCACACACAAACGCCAACCATCGCGTCGGAGCAACAGGGGAGACGGGCCGTGGCAGCGGGAATGACATTGATCGAGTTGCTGATCGCCTGCTCGATCCTATTGCTGCTAGCCACCGCGGCGTTGCCACTAGCCCGCATGACTTTGAAGCGCCACAAGGAAGCGGAACTACACGCGGACCTGCGGGAAATGCGCGATGCGATCGACCGCTACAAGGATACTGCGGACAAGGGCTTGATTCAGGTGCAGGCAGGGACCGAAGGCTATCCGCCAGACCTGCAAACGCTGGTAACCGGCGTGCAACTGACCGGCGCGCAAAATCGCCGGCTGCGATTTCTGCGCGAAATCCCGAAAGATCCCATGACCGGCACCACCGATTGGGGCATGCGCTCGGTGCAAGACGATCCAGATACCACGGCCTGGGGCGGACAAGACGTGTTCGATGTGTTCACAAGGTCGGCCGGAACAGCTATTGATGGCACGACGTACGCCACTTGGTAATCGAGTTCCCCGCCCCGCCAGAGCGGGACGGCGGACTCAAAGCGCGAGCGGAATGCAACGAGGGACGGAATAGCAAAGAATGCGACGGCGGAATAGCGGCGGACAGCACGGATTTACATTAATCGAGTTGATGGTGGTGCTCGCGATCATCGCCGTACTGGCGACGATTGCCGCGGTCCGTTATCAATCCGCGGTCACGCGCGCCAAAGAGGCAGTACTGCACCAGGATCTGACCACCATGCGGAAAGCCATCCAGCAGTACACCGAAGATAAGGAAGCCGCGCCCAGCTCGCTCGACGATCTAGTCTCCGCCGACTATTTGCGTGAAGTGCCGATCGATCCGATGACTGGACAAAAGGATTGGACGACCACTGCTGCAACCGAACTCTGGAGCCCCGAGCAGAACGCCGGCGGCATCGGCGACGTTCACTCTTCGTCCGACAAAGTTTCACCCTTCGAGAATGATCCCTACAGTTCGTGGTGAATTGAGCGCTTCGGATTCCCACCTGATTTAGCCAAAAGTATACAAGTGCCTCGACGGTACGCCCCCGCACTGACAACGCGCCGGCCGCCGACGCCGACGCCGACGGTCGAAGTGAGAACCGGACGGTCTGATTCGCCACGGACACCTCGGGATACGCCGAAGGAGAGACTGCCCAAAGCTCGCCGCCCAATAAGCAAAAGGGCTCCCGGCCCTGGCGGCGGAAGCCCTCGGAGCTGCGACAGATAATTGGTTGCGGGGGTTGGATTTGGACTGGCGTCCTTCGGGCCAGGAGAGAGTGGGAAAATAGTCCCCTAGCCGAACCTGTGCATTCCATGCTAAGCGCTGCCAGCCAGGGTTCTTTTGACAGGATTGTCGTGCTCGACGCCGCTATTTGATTGCCGGAATTCCTTTGGCCACCGAAACGTTCGGCCTTTGAGCTCGGAATCGATTCCCTTCTCCGAACGCAGAGATGCTGCGCGCGGCCGCGGCCAACCACGCGCTGGTTGGGCGAGCGACGGCGCGACGGTCCAAAGGATACCGGCGCAGCGAGTCCTCCGACTCCTCGTTTCCCATTGCTGCGCTAGTGCGTGATAATGATCGTAAGAGTGGCTGCGTGGTTGATTCCGCCGCCGCCACCCGCTGAAGCGGAGACGGAGACACTGCTCGTTCCGACCGGCGTCCCAGTATTTCCGCCGCCGGAGTTCCCTCCACCGCATCCAGCGATCCCGGATGCCGTGATCAGAAGAAGCGCCATCCCCATGACGTAAGCTGGCAACCCGTAATACGACATCGATGGGGCATGCCGGAGCGAGAATCAAGCCCGCTTACGAGCTACCGGCTCAAGATCACCGTGCGATTCGCGCTTGTAACTCCAGCATCCGATGGCGCAACGTCAAACTGGCATCCGCGCCTTCCCAGAGATTGAGCAGAGGCGCCAGCGCCTGCCGCGCCTTTTCTCGATCGCCGCGCTGGACATAGTCACTTGCCAAAGTGTAATGCGCTGCGAGCCAACGCTGCTGCGGTTCCCACGAAAGCGACCGGTTCGGCGGGCTAATCAATTTCTCATACCAGACAATTGCCTGGTCTTTCGCTCCCGATTGCTGGTAAGCATGCGCCAACGCCTCCACCGAAAAAGCATTGGTGTTTGTGTGGTCCGCAACCGTGAGGAGATCAATCGCTTGAGCGGAATGTCCCTCTTCCAAGGCGATTTCTCCTTGCAGAAGATGCAGATAACCGGCCTGCTCTTTGCTGTTCGAATCAGCCAACGGAGTGATTATGCTTTCGATTCCTCGCGCCTGCGCCGATGCCTTGGCGCGCGCGTACTCCAATCCGACTAAGGCGCCGAACACTACCTTTGGTCCGATATTCTTAATTTGGGCAGCGGCGGCATCAAGCTGCTTTAGTTCTTCGCGACTATTCCCCAGGCCTGCTGCCGTAATACCCAGCCACAAATGCACTCGCGCAATACTGAGCGCTGCCGGAGGGCGACTCTCGTCAATCAGGAGCGCATCTTGAAATCTCCGCCGTGCACTTGTGTAACGGCCTCGGTACAAATCCAACAGAGCCAAAGAGCGCAAACCGTTTTCTCGCGTTGCGGGGTCTGCAAGCAGGGTTGAAAAAACTTGCCCCGCCTTTTCCTCCTCGCCGTTCTCCACTAGCGCAAAGCCGTACTCGCGATTAATGTCTCCTTCAGTCAACCTTCGCGGATCGAGCCTAAACGTCTCCCGATAAGCGCCCAGAGCCTCCGGCAACTTGCCCAGACTACGATAGGCGGTGGCCATCTCTAGGTAGATTGTGGCGTCATCAGGTGCAACGCGCAGGATTTCCCGGTATTGCGCGATCGCTTCTTGCTGCCGTCCGTGAGTGCGCAGCAGGCGGGCATAGGCGGAATGGACTCTCCAGTCATCGGGATAGCGTTCGAGGAAAAGGCGATAGAGGCCGTCTGCGGCCTCCACATGATCCAAATCGGCTGCATAGTCTGCCTGAATGGAAAGGCGTTCACGTTCGGTGGTTCGAGCAGAAAGCGCCAACGCTTTTTCGTATTCACGCCGGCCCGCAGGCTGATTGTTTACGATGTAGCTAAAGTAGGCGCCCGCCAGCGCGGCATGGGCCATGGCAAAGTCGGGATCGTCTTCCACGGCGGCACGCCACAGAGCAATCGCGTCCGGATACTTGCCCTGGTGCCAGATCGAGCCTGCCTCCGAATATTCCTTCAACGCGGCAAGCGAAGATGTAGTTACTTCGGGCAGGGAGCGATTCGCTTTGTGAATCTGGTAGAGCGATTCTCCGAGATCTACGCGCGCTTGGCCTGAAATCCGATCGAGAGCATCGAGGATGTGGTCTTCTCCATGGACTCGCTCGCTGTAGGAACGCACCGTAGTTCCAGTTTGGGGATCGATCAATTCCGCCGACAGAGCATACTCCTGACCCGTACGCGACAAACTACCGGCGAGCAGTCCGCGGACGTTTTCGCGCTGGCAAATCTCGCGTCCCATTTCCGGCGTAATGCGAGCGTTTGCCGGTTTGCCCATGAGCTGTAGCACGGTGCCGATCCGGGCATGTGGAAATACGTTGAAGTGCTGCGACTGCTCGAGACTCACTGTAAACGCTGTCCGCAGCGCATCGTCCAGTTGAGGCTCTCCAGTCTGATTTTCGAAATCGGATACAAGCACGTAATCGCGTGACGCAAACGAAAAAGCGGGCCGGCTGTGTGTCAGCCACAGAACGAGGCCAGCTGCAGCCACCATCGCCACACTCAGCGCAATCCACAGACTCTGGCGGTTTCGAGCCTTCGAGAAAACTCCAAGCGCACCACCATTTTTCGCCGCAGCCGATACGCCGGCCGCTGGATGTCCGTTGGAATTGGCACTGGCTGCGATTTCGACTTGTGAGATGAACCGATAACCGAAGCGCGGAATTGTCTCGATGAACTGAGGGTGTTCTCTGTCGTCGCCCAAAGCTTCGCGCAGCTTCTTGATGGCCGTGTTTAAGCCGTCTTCAAAGTCCACAAACGTGTCGCCGGACCAGAGACGCTTCTGCAATTCCTGCCGGGTGACCACTTGCCCGGGACGTTCCAGGAGAACCGCCAGTAACTGTAGCGGTTGCTTTTGAATACGAAGACGCACTCCCGCGCGGCGCAATTCTAACGATTCCGGGGCCCATTCGAATGCCCCAAAGTGCATCACAGCATGGATTGTCGGCAGAGTGCCCACTGGATGCTCCACATC
>JBAVQT010000544.1:0-8726 GCA_049694295.1 Candidatus Acidiferrales bacterium | reverse complement strand
CGGCTGGCCGCTCCGGCAGTCCTTCTCATTCGCGGCGCCGCTCGCCCGCAAATTCTCACCGTGAGATAAGTATCTGAGATTCTCGATCTCCAATTCAACCTGTGCTCGCAGCCCTACTTCCGATGTCGATTGGCATGTCCAAGCTCTAATTGCCAGTGACTCAGCGCGTTAGCGGCGCCGCAGCCCCGATACCTTGCCTGACCGGTCATCAAGACCCGGGCCGTCACACTGAATGGCTTTTCGCATGCATCTACCGCCGCAAAGGGGAAGCTACGCGCTCGGACAGCCCGCGCATCGCTTCCTGATTCCGCTCCGGAAAGTTGCTCAGATGACATTCCGTCGTTTCAAGTCTTGCCTACGGCTCGCGGTTTGCGGCGCTCTGCTAGTCGCTTGCGCTCCGATCGTCCGCGCACAGGAGGCCGACCGCAAAATCATCAAGCGCGTCGATCCCGAATATCCTGCCGTCCTGCGCCGCCTTCAAATTGGTGGCGCCGTGCGCCTGAAAGTCTCCGTCCGCGCCGACGGCAGCGTCGAAGGCACCCAAGTGATCGGCGGAAACGACGGCTTGGCCGCCTCGGCCCAGCGAGCGGTCGTCCAATGGAAATTTTCCCCGGCGCCGAAAGCGACGGTCATCGAAGTCAAGCTGGTCTTCGATCCCACTCGATAATCCGCGGCCCTTCGCTTGCGCGCCGCGCGCTATGGCCTTCGTCGTCCGTCGCCGGAATAAAATCCGCGGTCTCCAGATGATTCCGCTCGGCGTCCCCGCCTCCGTGGTTCATCGTCCGCAACTCCTCGTGCTAAAGTGTCCCTCGCATTTCGTCCTCATCCATTGCACCGGCGCCCCAGGGAGGGGAAGTGGCCTACCGCGATCTCCGCGATTTCCTGCGCAAGCTCGATAAAGAGGGCGAACTCCTGCGCATTTCCGCCGAAGTTGATCCCATCCTCGAAATCACCGAGCTAACCGACCGCGCCGTGAAATCCGGAGGCCCCGCTCTCTTTTTCGAACACCCGAAAGGTTCGCACATTCCCGTAGTCACCAATCTCGTCGGCACCGAGCGCCGCATGAATCTCGCTCTCGAAGTAGATTCGCTCGACGAAGTCGCCGCGCGCGTTTCCTCTTTTATTGATGTCCAGTCCCCCCAGGGAATTCTCGAAAAACTCAAGCTCCTCCCCAAGCTAGCCGAAATCGGTTCCTTCTTTCCCAAGACCGTTCGCTCCGGCGCCTGCCAGGACCTCGTCCGCACCGAAAAATTTTCCGTCAACTATTTCCCCATCCTCCAGTGCTGGCCCCAGGATGGCGGCCGTTATATCACCTGGCCCATGGTCATCACCAAAAATCCCGAGACCGGCAAGCGCAACGTCGGCACCTATCGCATGCAGGTTTTTGACGACCGCTCTACCGGCATGCACTGGCAGACGCAGAAACACGGCGCCGACCACTATCGCAGCGCGCGCCACAAAAATCGTGATGGCAAGCTCGAAGTAGCGGTGGCGATCGGCTCCGATCCCGCCACCGCTCTCGCCGGCATTCTGCCCGTCCCGCCCGACATGGACGAATTTCTCTTCGCCGGTTTCCTCCGCCGGGAACCGGTCGAGTTGGTCGCCTGCAAGACCGTCGATCTCGAAGTCCCCGCCAACGCCGAGATCGTCCTCGAAGGCTATGTCGAGGTCGGCGAGCTCCGCACCGAAGGTCCCTTTGGCGACCACACTGGCTTTTACTCGCTCGTAGGTGTGTTTCGCGTCTTCCACATCACCGCCATCACCCACAAGAAGGATCCTCTATATCTCACCACCGTCGTCGGCCCTCCTCCGCAGGAGGACTACTTCATCGGCCATGCCATCGAACGCATTTTTCTCCCCGTGATGAAAATGCAGTATCCCGAAATCGTGGACGTCGCCATGCCCGCCGAAGGCATCTTCCAGAACCTCATGGTCGTCGCCATCAAGAAAAGCTACCCCGGCCAGGCTCGCAAAATAATGAACGCCATTTGGTCCCTCGGTCAGGCCATGTTTACCAAGGTCGTCGTGGTCGTCGATCATGACGTCAACGTCCAGGATTCTCGCGAAGTCGTCTGGAAAGCTCTCTGCGCCATCGATCCTGAGCGCGATATTCAATTCGTTCTCGGTCCCGTGGACACTCTTGACCACGCCGCGCGCCGCCCTGACTTCGGCTCGAAGATGGGCATCGACGCCACTCGCAAGCTTCCCGAGGAAGGTTTCACCGGGCGTTGGCCGGACGAGATAAAAATGGACGACGCCACCCGCGAACGCATGAATGCGCTCTGTTCGCAACTAAAAATCTTTGCCACGAACAAAAAGTAAACAGCAGGCGAACCCCTAATCCCGCGCTCCTGCTTCCGAATTCCATCTTTTTCAGCCACTTCCCGCACCTTTCACCTGTCCTTCGACCTGTACTTTTCGCCTACCTGTCCTTTGGGACTGGGGTTTTACCAACAGCACACCAACCCGCATGTTGTCTTGACACTCAGCGCCGCGGATGTAATAAACGGACGAAGCGGAAAGTACCGGGCGCATCAGTACTCGTAGGCCGCGCTCGTCAGGTTTCACCCGAATGGGGTTTCGGGGTTGCATCTTCTAGCCAGAGCTGGGGCGCTCGTTCTTGTTTCTTTCACTGCGCATCTTGCTGAGGCGGGCCCGTCCTGCAGAGCGGGACGGTATCGGGAGTGAGGGGCCGCGCGATGTTCAATTTGGGTAAAGCGAAATCTTTGATCGGCCTGGATATCGGCTCGAGCTCGGTCAAAGCCGTCGAGCTGAAGAAGACCAAGGCCGGTTACGAGCTGGTCAGCTACGGCCTCGAGGCTCTAGCCCAGGACACCGTTGTGGACGGCGCCATCATGGACGCCCCCTCGGTCGCTGAAAAGATCATCTCCATCTTCGATTCCCAAAAGATTAAGACCAAAGATGTCGCCACTTCGGTCTCGGGCCACTCCGTCATCGTCAAGCGCGTCAGCATGCCGCTGATGTCCGAAGACGAGCTCTTCGATCGTGTCCAGTCCGAGGCCAGCCAGCACATTCCCTTCGATATCGCCGACGTCAACCTCAGCCACCAGTTGCTCGAGGCCACCGAGAACCAGATGGACGTTCTCCTCGTCGCCGTCAAGAAGGACAAAATTCTGAACCACACCAACGTCCTCGCGCAGGCCGGCAAGACTCCGGTGATCGTGGACATTGACGCCTTCGCGCTTCAAAACTGTTTCGAAATCAATTACGAGCCGGATCCTTCCCAGGTCGTCGCTTTGCTCAATGTCGGCGCCAGCGTCATGAACATCAATATCGTTCGTGGCTGGACGCCGCTTTTCACCCGCGACGTTTCCGTCGGCGGCAATCAATACACCGACGCGCTCCAGAAGGAGCTTGACCTTAGCTTCGAGGACGCCGAGACCTTGAAAATGGGCGGCACTCTCGCCGGCGTCAGCGAAGAGCAGCGCTCCGGCATCCTGCGCTCGGTTTCCGACATCTTGATCCTGGAAATTCAAAAGACTTTCGACTTCTTCCGCGCCACTGCCGCAGGCGAAAATATCCGCAGGATATACATCGCGGGTGGCACGGCTCGCGTTCCGGGCTTGCTCGATCTCCTGAAAGAGGAATTTGCCATGCCCGTCGAGGAGCTCTACCCGTTCCGAAAGATTGCAATCAATCCTGGGCGTCACGATGAGAACCAGATTCGCGAGCTGGCACCGCGCCTGGCGATCGCTGTGGGCCTGGCGCTGAGGAGCTTTGACACGCCATGATCCGCATCAACCTACTCGGCCAGGTCCGTCCTAAGGCGGCGAAGAAAGCCGTCCCGCTCGAGGCCACCGTCCAGATCATTTTCTTGCTGGTTGCCGTCGGCGTCGCCGCCGTGGTCTTGAGCGTCCTGTACTTCCAACAGAAGAAGGACCTCGACGCCACCAACCAGAAGATCAATTCGCTCCGCGCCGAAAAGGCCAGCCTCGTTCAGGTCAAGGCCGACGTGGACCGCTATCAATCTCAGAAACAGGTCTTGCAGACTCGCATCGATGTCATCGAGCAGCTCCAGCGCAACCGCACCGGCGCTCAGGAACTTCTCCAGCAGGTCGCCAACACCGTCGTTCGCGTTGACGCTCTCTGGCTGACCTCCGTCACCCAGACCGCCGGCAATCTGGATATTCAGGGCGAGGCCGGCTCCATCAACGCCATCGCCAATTTCCTCACCCAGCTCAAGCGCTCGGGTTACTTCGATAAAATCGATATTAAGGAAGCCAAGGAAGACGACGTGATCAAGGGCGTCGAGACCTTTACTTTCACGATTGATGCCGCTATCTCTCAGCCGCAGTCCGCCGCTCCCGGTCAGTCGCAACCCAAGACCGTCGGCGGTTCTGCTCCCGCTTCTCAGCCCGCGGCCAAGGGGAGGAGCTAGACATGGCTAGCCGCTTTCAGGATTGGCCGTGGCCTCTTCAGGCCATTTTCTACTTCGGCCTTGCCGTCGTTCTCGTGCTCGCCGGTCTCTACATTCCCGGCTCGCCCCTGGCCAATATTCGCACCCAGCTCGAAGCGGCTCAGAAGGAAGAAAAGCCTCTCGAGACCGAAGTCGCTAGTCTGCGCGTTTACAAACAGCGCAAGGCCGAGTTGCAGTCCGATATGGACGCTCTCGCCAAGCAGCTTGCCACTCTCCAGACCATCGTTCCTGAGGAAAAGCAGACCGATCAGTTCATCCTCATGATCCAGAGTGCGGCGATCAGCTCCGGCGTGTCCGTCCGTTCCTTGAAGGCTGAGCCCATCGCCTCCAAACCCTATTACTACGAAATGCCTTTCGAGGTTCAAGCCGACGGGCCGTATTTCTCCCTGCTCGACTTCTTCTCACGTCTGGGCCGTCTCTCACGCATCATCAACGTTAGTCAGTTGAAGCTTGCCGGGCTCAATTCCGCCAAGGGCGGCGGTGCACCCTCCAATTTCCGCAGGACTCCCGGAACGTCCGTTACCGGCACCTTTACAATCACCACTTTCTTCTCAAATTCGGCGGATCAGCCTGCCACTTCGGCTCCCGCTTCGGCAGCTCGACGGTAGGGCGATGACGATGACACTGGCCAAGGCAGCGAAAAATTCGTTTACGATTCTGGTGGCGGCCTTCTTCTTCGCGCCTCTCCTCGGCGCACAGGCTCCCGCCAAGAAGCCTCACCACAAATCCAAGGCTGCGGCTGCGGCTCAGTCGGCTCCCGCGCCTTCCGCCGATGCGCCAGCCGCCAAAGCGACGCCTGCCGCAGGTCGGCGCGATCCTTTCCTTCCGCTCGTCAACGAGCAGACCAATGCCGCGGGGAACTTGCATCTTCCTCCCGGCAAGGCTGGATTGGTCGTGGCCTCCGTCCACGTGGACGGCACCGTGAGTTCACCCAATGGAATGATCGCGGTCGTTTCCAATCCCGAACAGCGCGTCTATTTCATTCGGGAAGGCGATCATCTGTACGATGGCACCGTCGAAAAGATCGGCCTGGATGGCGTCACCTTCCGGGAAACTTCTAAAGATGCGTTCGGCAAGCCCGTCGAGCGTGTTGTCACGAAACGAATCTACGCGAGCGCAGGAGAGCAGCAATGAGGATCATCCGCAGGGCATCGGGGCTGGCCGCGTTAGTGGCCGCCGGCCTGTTTCTTGCTTCTAGTCCGCTTCGGGCCGCCGATCAGCCCGTCGTTCACGTCAAGGCCGTGGTGCATGATGGGACCGTCAGCCTGGAAGCTCAGGCTAACGGGCCCTTCGACTACACCACTTATCGGCCTAGCGAGAGCCTCTTCGTTCTCGACTTGAGCGGCGTGAAGTCCGGCGATCCCGCCGGCGCGCGCATCGTCGCCTCCGACCTGATTAAGAGCTATCGTGTCCTCAGCTACGCCCAGGGACCGAAGCCGGTCGTGCGCGTCGAAATCCTTCTCAATCAGGGTGTCGAGCCCCGCCTCGAGCGCAAAGACGGCCAGGACCTCACGCTCTTCGTTTCTCGCGGAGCCTCGGCAGCCGCGCTTTCGCCGGCTCCGGCTATCACACCCGTCTCCGCGTCGGTCATCGCTCCGAAGTCCGGCCCGGAATCCATCAGTCAGGTTCATCTCGCGCAGAATGGCGCGCAGACCGAGGTCACCGTTCTCGGCAATGGCCCGCTCGCCTATCACGCGATCCGTCTCCAGAATCCCGATCGCCTGGTTCTCGATTTTGCCGGCGCGCACCTGAGGACTTCCACCAAGCAGATTCCCAGCAATCTCGATCCGGTCCGCGAAATTCGCCTCGCGCAGTTCAGCCCGGAGGTTTCGCGCATCGTCATCGATCTGCGTGAACCCGCGCACTACAACATCAATTCCGCGCCCAACGGCATCACGGTAGCTTTTGCTCCTGCCGCTGCCAGCCCGGCCTCCAAGCCTGCCCCCGCGCCCGAAGATCCGGCCGGTTTGCAGACTACCAAATCCATCGTTGCGCCAACTCCGGCTGTTGTTCCGGTCGAAACTGCCTCCGTCGCGCCCGCGCAGTCCGCGCCGGTCTCCTCGGTCGCAGCTCCGGTGGCCACTTTGCCTGCTACGCTGACGCAATCCGCCGCTCTCGCTTCCAATTCGGATGCGTCCGCTGCGGAGCCTCATCAATCGGATATTGCTGCCGCCACTCCGGCTCCGGCCGCGGCGTCGCCGGCTCCCGCGCCCGCTTTCGTCACCGCGGATTTCGGCGCTCCTGCGCCCGCTCCGCTAGCCACCCGGTCGTCCGCTCATGCGGTTGGGCAGCCGATCGCTCTCGCGGCTTCCGGTGTGGATCCCGTCAAATATTCCGGCGAGCCCATTTCCGTGAACCTGAAAGATGTTGACCTGCGCGATTTCTTCCGCCTTATTCACGAGATCAGCGGCTTGAACGTGGTCGTGGACCCCGCAGTCAAGGGCAGTCTCACCATCGTTCTCGACGATGTGCCGTGGGATCAGGCGCTCGATATCGTTCTCAAGAACAACGACCTCGAAAAGCAGCTCGATGGCAACGTGCTCCGCATCGCCACGCGCGAGACGCTCCGCAAGGAAGCCGCCGAGACGCGTGACCTCGCCAAGGCCCAAATCGAGGCCGCCGATGTCGTCACCACCACTCGCGTTCTGAGCTATGCCAAGTCCGACGACATGATTCCGACCGTGAAGCAGTTTCTCACGTCGCGCGGCGCGGTGCTTTCCGATAGCCGCTCCAACACGCTCATCATTCGCGACGTTCCGTCCGTCTTCCCGGTGATCGATAACCTCCTTCGCCAGCTCGATCGTAAATCGCAGCAGGTCGAGATCGAAGCTCGCGTCGTCGCTGCCAACCGCAGCTTCTCTCGCGAGATCGGTACGCAACTTGGCTTGGCCCTCGGCAATGCCAGCCGCAGCAACGTAGCCGGCGGCGACGGTCAAGTGGGCAGCAGCCCGATCACGCGCGGTTTCCCGGCCGGGGATTGCCCTCCGATCCTGATCGGCGGTTGCACCAGCAGCACCACATCGGGCGCTCTTCCGCTGGCCACCGCTCTGGGCACCTCCGTGCCTACCAGCGGCATCAGCTACGCCTTCACCTCCGCCACTTTCGCGCTGGATTTCATCATTAATGCGGCCGAAGATCGCGGAGTCGGCAAGCTGCTCTCCAAGCCCAAGGTCATTACCCAGAACAATCAAAAAGCCACCGTGAAGCAAGGTACCCGCATCCCGGTGCAGACCATCATCAACAACACCGTCTCGGTCCAATACGTTGACGCCGTCCTCGAACTCGATGTCACTCCGCAGATCACCGCTGAGGGCACCATCTTCATGGACGTGGACGTCAAGAACGACCAGATCGATCAATCCATCCCTCGCGTCCAGGGCATTCCTGCCATTGACACGCAGGAAGCCAATACCAAAGTGCTCGTCGTTGACGGCGGCACCGTGGTCATCGGCGGTGTGATCGTCACCCAGCAGCGCACCGACGTTCAGCAAGTGCCGCTCTTCGGCAGCTTGCCGGTTGTCGGCAACCTGTTCAAGCACACCACCGTCAGCTCGTCGTCCCAGGAACTGCTCTTCTTCCTGACGCCGCGTATTCTGCCCAGCTAATCGCTCGCGACGCAGGGGAGGGAACGGCTAGCTTTCGTGACTCCATCTTCGGTATCTGAAAATCATGGCCGGAGCCGGCTCGATCGGCTCCGGCTTTTGTTTTCCCAGGCTTCCGCCGACGTTTTACTGGTCTCCTCGCTTCCCAATATCCGCTATCTCTCCGGCTTCGCCGGCAGCGCCGCGCTCCTGCTGCTCGAAGCTCAACGCGCCACCCTTTTTACCGACAGCCGCTACACCTTCCAGGCTCGCGAAGAGCTTGCCAACAGCCCCATCCGCCTCCAGATCGCCCGTCAGGGCCTCTTCCAGGCCGCGGCAGCCGCGCTCCGCAAGCGCCGCGGACGCACCCGCGTAGCCTACAATCCTATTCAGCTCTCCGTCTCCCAGAAGCTCGCTCTCGATTCGGCGGCAGGCCCTCGCATTCGCTGGGTTCGGGCGGCTCCTCTGGTCGAGCGCCTCCGCGTCATCAAGGACGCCTCTGAAATCGCCGTCATGCGTGACGCCGCCATTCTCATCAGCGATGTCTTCCTCGGCGTGCTGCCTCGCGTTCGTCCCGGCGTCACCGAATTGGCCCTCGCCGCCGAAATCGAATTCGCCATGAAGCTGCGTGGCGCTTCCGGCGCGGCATTCGACACCATCGTCGCTTCCGGCCCGCGCTCCGCCTGGGCCCACGCTCATCCCTCGCC
>JBAVQT010000543.1:0-5550 GCA_049694295.1 Candidatus Acidiferrales bacterium | reverse complement strand
GCGCAGAGGCCGCTCGTCGGCGCGGTGGCCCGCGTAGCACTCGACGCGCATTTCACTCATCGCGCCTCCGCGGAAGGGGGCAGGGCCGCCACCAGATCCAGCTGGCTGCTCAATAAAGTCTAACGCCGGTAAAGTGCAGTGAAAAGCGCCGAATCGGAGGAGTTGGCCTATTGCAAAAGGGACAGAGGGTCGGGCGCGCCCGAGGACTCGCGATGCTCGGCGTTGAATGCCGCGCCCAGCAACACGATCAGCGCGCTCAAATACATCCACAGAATCAAGCCTATCGCCGCGGCCAGGCCGCCGTAAACCACGTCGTAGGGCATGCGCCGGACGTAAAAGCCAAACGAAATGTCGGCCGTCCACCACAGCACCGTGGCCACCGCCGCGCCCGGCAGCAGATCGCGATAGCCGCGATGCCCCGGCCGTCCAATGCGATAAATCGCCACCAGCACCAGCATCGCCAGCGCAAACACCAGCGCACCGTAGAGCATGAATCCGACCTCGCGAATCAGCCACGGCAGGCCAATATGCCGGATCAGCCAAGCCCGAAATTGCTTGCCGAATACCGTCATGTAGATCACGGCGAGCGAGGGAACCAGCGTAATCACCAGCAGCAGCAGCGCTCGCGCATTGCGCCGCAAATAGCTCGCGCGGAACACATCGCCCTCGATCATCCGAAACCCTTCGATATAGCCGAGCATCACCTGCGAGCCGGCCAGCAGCGTGCCGCCGAATCCGAGCGAGAGCCATTTCCAGGTGTGGACGGTGCGGCGAGTAAGATAAGCAGTGACCACGTCTTCGCTGCCCGGCGGCAATATCACCACTAGGCGCTCCTGCAGGTCACGCGCGGCATTGTGAAGCACCGAGCTGCTGCTGAGCAGCCCCAGAATGAAGAGCAGCATCGGAAAAAAAGCCAGGAACATGTTGAACGCGATGGCCTGCCCGAGCAGGATGCCGTCCGGAAATAAGCGGCCAAAGCCTCGAAACAGGCATTTGAGGAAGCGGTCCATCGGCGATTGCCGATTATACGGGAACAAACCACCCCGACGCGCTGCCTTTCGCGGCGCCCGGTATCCGCCCACCCGCCCGGCCACCCGCTTGCCGCGCTGCTACCAGCGGGTTAAACTGCCAACGAAGATTTCTGCGGGAGGTGCGCGATGGCCCGATTGGTGCGTTGCGGTCTGATCCAGGCGCGGTGCGAATGGTCGCCGGAAAAATATTCCATTCGCGAGATCGGCAAGAAAATGCTGGAGAAGCACGAAAAGCTGATCGAAACCGCCGCGAAAAAGAAAACCCGGATTCTCTGCCTCCAGGAGCTCTTCAACGGACCGTATTTCTGCGCCGAACAGCAATCGCGTTGGTACGAAATGACCGAGCCGGTTCCCGATGGACCCACTGTCGAGCGCATGCGCAAACTCGCCAAGAAATACGAAATGGCTATTGTCGTGCCCGTATACGAACGCGAGATGACCTGCCTTTTCTACAACACCGCCGCGGTAGTTGATGCGGACGGAAAATATCTAGGAAAATATCGCAAGCACCACATCCCGCATTGCCATCCCGGATTCTGGGAAAAATTCTATTTCACGCCGGGTAACACGGGCTATCTCACCTTCAAGACGCAATTCGCCCGCATCGGAGTCTACATCTGCTACGACCGCCATTTCCCCGAGGGCGCGCGCATCCTGGGACTCAACGGCGCGGAAATCGTCTTCAATCCCTCGGCGACGGTCGCCGGCCTCAGCGAATATCTTTGGGAACTCGAGCAGCCCGCCCATGCCGTCGCCAACGGGTACTTCGTGGGCGCGATCAATCGCGTGGGAAAAGAAGCTCCCTGGAATATCGGCGAGTTCTACGGCAAAAGCTATTTCTGCAATCCGCGCGGAAAGATCATGGCCCAGGCCAGCCGCGACAAGGACGAAGTCCTGATCGCCGACCTCGATCTCGAGGAAATGGACCAGGTTCGCTCGACTTGGCAATTCTTCCGCGATCGCCGTCCGGAATCCTACGGCGAGATCACCCAGGCGCACGGCACATCCAAAGCGGACGCCGCGAATTGAGCCCGTCGATTTTGTGCCGGCCTGAGCGCCAAGGAATCCCAGGATGACCACCATACCCAAAACAGCCGAAACTCGCAGCGAAGAGATCGTTCGCAAGCACAAGGAATTCCTCTGGCCGGCCGTCACCAATTATTTCGAAAAGCCGCTGGTCGCCGACCACGCTTCGATGCAATACCTGTGGGACATCGAGGGCCACAAGTATCTCGATTTCTTCGGCGGCATCGTCACCATCGGCATCGGCCACTGCAATCCCAAAGTCACCTCGAAGATCAAAGCGCAGACCGATAAGCTACAGCACACTTCCACTCTCTTCCCCAACGAAGCCATCGTCGCTCTGGCGGAAAAAATCGCGCAGATCACCCCCGGCAAACTGCAGAAAAGCTTCTTCACCAGCTCCGGCACCGAAGCCAACGAAGCCGCGATTCTGCTGGCCAGGATGGCCGGGCCAAGCTATGACGTGGTGGCTCTGCGGCACGCTTATGCGGGCGGCTCATCGCTGGCCAAATCCGTGACGGGCCAGGCTGCGTGGCGCAAGGCCGGAGTAATCAGCGTGGGCGTTTCCCACGCCGTGAATCCTTACTGCTATCGCTGCCCGCTGCATCTCAAATACCCGGAATGCGGCGTGGCCTGCGCGCAGGACGTCGAAAACCTGATTCAAACCGGCACCAGCGGCTCCATCGCCGCTTTCATTGCCGAGCCTATCCAGGGCGTGGGCGGATTCATCACTCCGCCTCCCGAATATTTCAAGATCGTCTATCGCATCGTAAAAAATTACGGCGGCCTTTTCATCGCCGACGAAGTGCAGACCGGCTGGGGCCGTACCGGAAAGAAATGGTGGGGCATCGAGCAGTGGGAAGTGACGCCCGATATCATCACCGCCGCCAAAAGCATGGGCAATGGCGTGCCCGTCGGCCTGACGGTCACCACGGCGGAGCTGGCCGACAAGTTCCAGGGATTGACGATCGCGACATTCGGCGGGAACCCCGTTACCTCCGTGGCGGCCCGCGCCGTAATCGAAGTGATCGAGGAAGAAAATCTGCGCGAGAATACCTACCTGGTCGGCGGATATTTCCGCAAGAGGCTGGAAGAGTTGCAGGAGAAATATCCGTTGATCGGCGACGTGCGCGGCATGGGCATGATGCAGGCGCTCGAACTCGTGAAAGACCGTCAGACCAAAGAGCCCGCTCCGCAGGAAGCTGCTCGCTTGCTCGAGCGTGCCCGCGCCAATGGTCTGCTGGTGGGCAAGGGCGGTCTTTACGGCAACGTGATTCGCATGGCGCCGCCTATGAATATTTCAAAAGCGGACGTGGACGAAGGAATTCGTCTGCTCGATAAATCGCTCGGCGATCTTCGTTGAGGACGTGCGCAACACCATCCAATTCACAGGGGGATCGGCCACGCTAGGACTCTTCGATCGGGAAATTTATCTGGATATCGAGACGCTGCGGCTCTCGCATGAAGTGGATGGCGGGTGGGGCAACATCCGGGCGTTTGGCATCGCCGTGGCCGTTACCTGGGACAAGGAAAATAAATTTCGGCGCTGGTTTGAGGAAGATGCCAGGGCGCTGATTGCCGAGCTCGAGCAGTTCACGCACGTGGTCACCTTCAACGGCAACCGCTTCGATATCGAAGTCCTGCGCGCCTACGGCTCCGTCGAGCAGGTGCGCCAGCGCTCCTGGGATATTCACGAGGAATTGCACCGCCTGCTCGGGCATCGCATCAAGCTCGACCAGCTCGCCAAAGACACGCTGGGATCCGCGAAGTCCGCCGACGGTTTGCAGGCCGTGGCCTGGTGGCGCGCTGGAGAAAAAGAAAAAGTCGCCTCCTACTGCGAGCAGGATGTCGCGATCTTGCGCGACGTGGTGGACCACGGCCGCGTAAAGGGCTACGTGGTGGTGTCTGCCCGCCAGGTTCCCGTCAAATGGCAATGAAGTGCATGAAGGCGCCGCGCTCGGCGCGCGCCATCCTGTTCGCATGCTCGCTGGCCGCGCTCGCCATAGCCACGGCTGCCGCCGCGCCCGGACGCGGCACCGGTCCGGCCGATCGCGGCAGCGACGCCGAAAGACTTCATTGGAAGGAAGTCGACGAAGGCCAGCTGAAAATTGATGACAAAACGCCGCTCACCTGGGCCGTCTACCAGCCGGAAAAGAAAAAAGACTCGAGCCAGGCGCTGATTTTGCTCGGGCGCCGCTACATCGCGCTGGACCTGAAAACCCACCAGGCCTTTCAGGTGACTCCCGGCGACCTGCAAAAACAAGGCACCGACTTCGAGAGCGACGATCTCCGCAACTCCGCGCACCTGATCCCCAGCACGGAATGGATCGAGCGCGACGTCGGCCCGGCCATGCAGATCAAGCTCACGCTCGAGGATTACGGCTGCACCATCGAAATCACGCTGCCGCACCCCATCGACCTGCGATACATCTACTGACGATTTCCTGCCGCGCTGGCCACGCGCACGCGTTCCTGTCCGCGGTTATGAGTGTTCCGGCGCGCAGGCGCCCGCAGCTCCCCCGCTTTTCTGTTTCCACGACATCGGCGCGCGGCCCGTCTCCACTTGTTCCATGGTGATGCAATCGTCCACCGGGCAGACCAGCGCGCACAGATTGCAGCCCACGCATTCTTCCTCGACGATCCGCGGCACGTGCACCTCCATGCCTTCTGAGTTGCGCTTGTTGTTTTTCTCCGGCGCGCGCGCGATGCACTGGTGCGCGCCGTCTTCGCAGGCCACGTAGCAAAGCTGGCAGCCGATGCAAAGCTCCGTGCGGATACGCGCAACAATCTTGTAATTCAAATCGAGATCGCCCCAATCCATCACGTTGGGCACGGCGCGACCGCGAAAGTCCTCGATCGTTCGATAGCCGTGATCGTCCATGTACGCGCCCAGACCATCGGCCATATCCTCGACGATGCGAAAGCCGTAGTGCATTGCTGCCGTGCAGACCTGCACGCAGGATGCGCCCAGCGAAATATGCTCGGCCGCGTCATTCCACGCGCCGATCCCGCCGATGCCCACGATCGGAATTTTAATTTTCCTCGCCACGCTCGATACCAGGTGCAGCGCAATCGGTTTCACCGCCGGGCCGCAATATCCGCCGTGCGACGATTTCCCGCCGACGTTGGGCCGCGGCGCAAATGTTTCCAGGTCCACGCCCATCAGCGAGTTGATCGTGTTGATCAGGCTCACCGCATCCGCGCCGCCGCGCTCCGCCGCCAGCGCGATATGGGTGATGTCCGTCACGTTAGGCGTGAGTTTTGAAATCACCGGCGTGCTGGCCTTCTCCTTCGCCCACGCCGTGATCATTTCCGTGTATTCGGGCACCTGCCCCACGGCCGCGCCCATTCCGCGCTCGCTCATGCCATGTGGGCAGCCGAAATTCAATTCCAACGCGTCGGAGCCCGCGTCTTCCGCGCGCCGCACGATGTCGTGCCACACGTCCCGCTTGGATTCCACCATCAGCGACGCGATCACCAGTTGCTTGGGATAGCG
>JBAVQT010000542.1:0-2443 GCA_049694295.1 Candidatus Acidiferrales bacterium | reverse complement strand
CCGTTCAGGACTGCATATCTCGCAAATGCGTCGCCAAGAACCACCGATTCCCAAACGGATCCTTCACACCGCCGCTCAAATCGCCGTAAGGCTGTTCCTTCACCGGCATAATCGTCGTAGCGCCCGCGCGCAACGCACTTTCATACATCGCCTCCGCATCCGGTACATAAAGATGTAGAGTGCAGGGCATCGGCTGATACGGCCCCTGCGCCTCGCCCATCGAAATCAGTGAATCGCCGATGCGAACCTCCGCGTGGTGCACTACCCCGTCCGGCGATTGCGCCCGAAACATCTCCACCGCGCCGAAAGCTTTTTGCATAAAATCAATCACCTGCGGCGCGCGCAGCGGATGCAGATACGGCGTGATGCTGTGATGTCCCTTCGGCACGTAGCTCGCGCCCTTCGCCGTCGCGATATACCAATAATTTCCGGAAACATCCTTCACCCCGCCGCTGCGCTCGTCGTACTCCTGATCCGCCACAGCCGCCAGGCTCGTCGCACCCGCGTCCATCGCCCGCGCGTAGACGCGATCCACATCCGGCACGTACAAATGCAATGCCGCGGGCGTCGGTGGGAATTCATCGTTCGCGTCGGCCATTTCGACCATCGAATCTCCGACCTTCGCTTCCGCGTGCATGATCAGATCGCTGCCCGGCCGCGCAATTCGAAACATTTCCGTCGCGCTCAGCGCCTCCTTCATGAAGTCCATCAGCTTCGCCGCTCCCGGCACGATCAGATACGGCGTCACGGTGTGAAAGCCCGCGCGAATGTACGCGGTCGGCGAGGCCCATCGCGTCGGCTTGGCGGTCTCGGCCGCCGTCGCACCGCCAGTCATCGCGTCCATCCGGCGCTGCATCTCTTCCGCAGACACGTCTTCTTGGTGCGTGGAAACAATCCACACATAACCAAAAGGATCGCCAAGCTGTCCCGAGCGCTGGCCATAAAATTGGTCCGCCACCGGCCGGAGCACTTTCGCTCCCGCAGCCACCGCGCGTTGCGCCACGGCGTCCACGTCACCCACCGAAAGATGGATCTTTACCGGCGAACCGCCCAGCGTCTGCGCGCTCAGCGACCCGAAATCCGGAAATTCGTCTGACAACATAATCACTGCGCCGCCAATGCGAAGCTCAGCGTGCCCGATCCTCGTGCCCGGCCCGTTCAGCCTCATGATTTCCACCGCGTCAAACGCTCGCTTGTAAAATTCGATCGCCGCTTCCGCGTCCTTTACCACCAAATACGGCACCACCGCGCTGGGCGCCTTCGAAACCACCGCTTTCGTGCTGGCCATCGTCGCTCTCCTCTCCAATTCGGATTTCAATTCTTCTCGAAAATCGTTGGTCCCGCGTCCTTCAACCCAGTCTCCGTGAATCGCGCTGTCTCTAACATAAACCTGGCAGGCCCGGAAAGGTTACGCAGGAATTTCCGAAAGGGGGGAATTCGGCCTCGCCGCTCTCCAAAAATAAAAAGCCCCCAGAGGACCGTTCCTCCGAGGGCTTCGCAAATCTCCAGATGTAATGAAGTTATTTCTTTTCCGGCCTGGTGCGTTCCGACGAACCTCCTCGATGCACGGCCGGCGCCGGCGACGGATCAACCTTAGCCTCCGCCGCAATCGAAGCCGCCGGCAGGGCGATTGACCTCCCATCGGAAATCGCCGCGGCAGCTGCCGTTTGCGTTTCAGGCGCGGGCGACGGCATCGGCAAGAGCGCTCCCTCGGCCTCTTTGAGGAACGAAAGGTTGTGCTCGCTGCCGTTCCAGTCTATCGAAAGCACATCGCCGAGCGACACTTGTTCGGTGGCCAGCAAACTTGCCAGCGGATACACCACGTGCCGTTCGATCGCGCGCTTCAAGTGCCGCGCCCCGTATTTCAAATCGGTTCCTTCGCGCAGCAGAAATTCCCGCGCCGCGGGCGTCACGCGAAAAAGAAATCGCCCCTTCGCCGTCTCCAGCACGCGCTGTTGCACCATGCCCAACTCGATCTCCAGTATCTGCTCGAGCTGTTCGGATCGCAGCGGATGAAACACCACCACTTTGTCGATCCGGTTCATGAACTCCGGCGCGAATTTCCTCTTCGCCGCTTCCGTCGCGCTCTTCTCTACTTTTTCATCCAGCTTCGGCCGCAGTTCCGGATTCACCACCGGCGCAAATCCCAGCCCTCCGTTCATCAGCTCGGTGATTTCCACGCCGCCCAGATTCGAAGTCATGAAAATCATCGTCTGCGAGAGATCCACCCGCCGGTTGTCGCCCAAAGTCAGCGTGGCCTTATCCAAAATCCCCAGCAAAAGCTGCCACAGCGCGTCGCTGGCCTTTTCGATTTCATCGAAAAGCAAAAAAGAAATCTTCAGTTTCTCGGTGTGATATTGCGCCAGAGCTTCCTGCGTGATCAGCGGATGCGTCTCGCGGTGCCCCAAATATCCCGGCGGCGAACCGATCAGCTTGGCAATCT
>JBAVQT010000541.1:0-5065 GCA_049694295.1 Candidatus Acidiferrales bacterium | reverse complement strand
CCCCTACCCCTCTCATTCCTTCGCCCCACTTCCCAACCTATTGATTGCGCACCCTATCGGAGGCGGCTATACTTGCGCCCTTTCCTGAGGGCCCCGTGGATCTTTTCCCCTTCGACGATGCCTACCTCCAGCGCCTCCGCGAGCGTGACTTCCAGACGGAGCAGCATTTTGTCGCCTATTTCAGTCAGCTAATCCTGATCAAGGCTCGCGCCCGCCTCCACTCTCCTCAGGCCGTCGACGATATCCGCCAGGAAACCTTCCTGCGCGTCCTCAAAGCCCTCCGCACCGAGGGTGCCATTCGCCAGCCTGACCGCCTCGGTCCATACGTTAACTCCGTCTGCAACAATGTCTTACAGGAGTTCTATCGCTCCTCCGCTCGCGCCGTCCCGCTCGATGACCAGGTCGCCGACTCCGCCGGCGCCGTCCTTGACCTCGATGGCATGCTCATCACCCGCCAGACTCGCGAGCAGGTATTTAAGGTCTTGGAACGTCTCTCGGCCAAAGACCGCCAACTCCTTCGCAGGGTATTCCTCGAGGAGAAAGACAAAGATGAAGTCTGCCGCGAATTCGGCGTGGATCGCGACTATCTGCGGGTCTTGCTCCATCGCGCCAAGCAGAGTTTTCGCGACTTTTATCTGCAAGCTGAAGGACTTGCTGGAGACGCTCCCGAGCCTTAGGCGAACCTCAATGAAACGCTTTCGCCTCCTCGTTCACTATCTGGAGGACACAATATGGACCACTCTGAAGCAATTCGATCCCAGGCCACCGAGCGTTACCTCCTCGGGGAACTCTCCGGCGACTTGCGCGAACAATTTGAAGATCATTATTTCTCCTGCGCCGAATGCGCCGCGGACCTGAAATATTCCGCCATGTTCGTCGAGAGCGCGAAATCCGTCATGGCTGTGCCTCCTGTCCTGGCGCCGGCGCACGCCACGCGCGGCTGGCTCGCCCTGTTCTTGCGTCCCAGCTTCGCCGCCGCTGCTCTCGCTCTGCTGCTCGCTGTTATCGGCTACCAGAATTTCGTCGTGATTCCTGGCCTTCGCACCGGCGTTTCACAATTGAGCGACCCGCAAGCTCTGCAAACATTTACGCTCGCCGCGGGCATTTCTCGTGGCGCGGAGCCCCCGCCGATCGCGGTCGGTGCCAGGCCCTTCGCGCTGTTTATCGATCTTCCCCCCGTCGCCGGGCATTTCTCTTCTTACCTTTGCGATTTCCAGTCGGAGGCCGGCGCCCTCGAATTCTCTCTGGCTATCCCGGCCGCCCGCGTCACCGATTCCATCTCTCTCTTGATTCCAGCTTCCCGTTTAAGCCCCGGAAAGCATATCCTTGTGGTCCGTGGCCTGGCGGCTGGGGCGGCCGCCGGAACCAGCCCCACGGAAATAGCTCGCTACCCGTTTACTCTCGTAATCGCGCGATAACCAAACCTGCATGTGAAAGGAACACCCCGATGGATGCCGCTCATCGAACCTATCTCTACAATGCCCACGGCCATGCGCTCAGCGGGCAGATTCTCAGGCCTTTCAATCAGCTCATCGAAGTCCAGGCCGGCATGTCGCTGCCCACCACCGGCGGCTATGGCGCCGCGCGCGTTGATAATTTCCGTCTAAAGGAAGTGGTTTCCTTTCGCGCTGCCTACACCCAGGTCTCCGGCAGCCGCAAACACGAAGACAGCAGCCATACCACCCTCGTCTCCGCCACCATCGAGGGCTTGAGCATTCTTGACGTCGTCACCGCCGACCGCATCGTCGCTCGTCTGGCTTCGCATCATCCGGATGGAGACAACGAGCCGCACATCGTCCTGATCGGCAGCCATTTTGAAAATCTCCGCATCGCCGGTTGTCCCGTTCACGTCGAGCTGAATCACGATTTCTTCGTCAAATTCGACACCTACGACCAAATCAAAAAAGAGTATCAATCGAATGACGAATTTCGCAAAATGACGGGCGACCCGCTGCAAAACGGCAAGGCCCAGAAATCCAAAGAGCCGCCCGGAGTCCTCCTGTGTTCGCTCGTGAAAGACATGAAGACCACTTGCCCCGGCGTCGAACGCCGCGGCCATGTCTTCATCGTTCCTCAGTTCGGCAAAATTTTCGTGGCCGAAGTCATTGCCGAGCACGGCAAGCGCACCCTCTCCATGCTTCGCCTCGAGCTCGGTTCGCCCACCAGCGGCCCTATCACCGCCGCCGAAGTCGTGGGCAACGGTCAGAATCCGCCGGGCGGCCCTGTGCGCTAGTAATTCTGCTGGTCTTGTTTTGTGTTTCTCTATGGATAGGCGGCTGTCGGCGACCCGTTTCGCCCCAAGCCGCCTATCAAGAAACGCTCTCCAGGTTCCAGCAAGCCGATCTCAACGGCGCGCTTCAGGATGCAGACCGCAATCTTCAACGCTATCGCTCTCGCGACCTCTATTGGGCGTGGCGTTTTCGCATTCTGAAAGCCCAAATCCTCGTCTACCGCGGATCCAACAGTCAGGCTTTTCGTCTTATCGACGAAGACCTTCCTTCCCAACTCGCCGCCACCGACGTGGCCTTCCGCAAAAAAATGGTCGAGGCCCTGGCCGATCAATACTCTCAGCAGTACGAACAAGCTGAACGCAATCTCCACGAAGCCTCGCAATTGGCCGCGGCGCAGCATCTGGATATGGAATGCGAAGTGACCGCCGCACAGGGGGGACTGCAACTCGACGAAGGAAAATATCCGCTCGCCGGCGTTTCGCTCCGCAAAGCCCTTGCGCTGGCCCGGGCGCAGAACAACATGTCAGTCCAGGGCGTTGTGCTCACCAGGCTGGGACTCCTCGCCACCAGGCAGGAACACTACGACGAATCCGTTGACTGGAATCGCCAGGCTCTGGCTTTCGCACAGTCGGCCGGTCTGAAGACCACCGTGCCCTATATTCTCGGCAACATGGGCTGGAGCTATTTTTCGTTGGGCGATTTCGAAAAGGCTCTGCAGCAATATCGGCAAGCGGAAGATGCCGCTTCCCAGGCTGGACTGCTTAAGAATCAGATCTATTGGGGCATGAGCGTCGGCAATGCTTACTTCGCGTTGCACGACTATGCCGCGGCCGAATCCGCCTACCAGAAAAATCTTTCACTCGCCCGAAATACCGACGACCGGGAAGCCGTCACCGCCTGCCTCGAAAATTTGGCTCTCGTCGATCTCGAAAAAGACCAGCCGGATTCCGCCGCCCGATACAGCGCCGAAGCCATCCAGCTCCTGAAAAATTCTCAGGACAAATCCGTCGCGCCTGATTCCGTCGTCGTTCAAGCGCGCATCCAGTTCGCTCATCGCGACTACGCCCAAGCCGAAAAATCTTTTCAGAGCGTCCTGGCCGATCCGGCCGCCAGCTCTTCCCTCCACTGGGAAGCGCAAGCCCGCCTCGCCGAAGTTTTCGCCGCTGAAGGCCGTCCCGCTGATGCCGACCGCCAGTTCCGGCAATCCCTCCAGACCATCGAAAAGGCCCGCTCTGCCGTTAAGACCGAAGATTTCCGGCTTTCATTTCTCTCCGGCGCCATCGAGTTCTACGACAGCTACATTGATTTTCTTGTCGCCACCGGCAAGCCCGATCAAGCCCTCGAAGTCGCCGAGCTTAGCCGTGCCCGCAGCCTGGCCGATGGTCTCGAAGCGCCCGGCGCCAGGCTGAATCTTCCGATTCCTGGTTTTGCGCCCACCCGGATCGCGCGCCGCGCCGGTAGCGTGATCCTTTCTTACTGGCTCGGGCCCCGCCAATCCTATCTCTGGGCCATCACTCCCGGTCGCGTAACGTTTTTCAAGCTCCCGCCCGCTGCGGAAATTGATCCTCTCGTGCAGTCCTACGGGCAATCTCTCCTCGGCCCCCGCGACGTCCTCGATTCCGACAACGCCACCGGAAAAAAACTCTACGATCTGCTCGTCGCTCCCGCCGCCAATCTCATTTCTCCCAACGCGCGCGTCGCCATCCTTCCAGACGGCAGCCTCTACTCCCTCAATTTTGAAACCCTCCTCGTCTCCGCTCCGCGTCCGCACTATTGGATCGAAGACGCCACCATCACCGACGCCAGTTCGCTCCTGCTCCTCAGCGATTTCGCCAAGCCGCATTCCGCCGCGCCGAAAAAACTTCTCCTCATGGGCGACGCTGTTTCCGCCAGCCCCGATTTTCCCGCTCTTCCGCAAGCCGCCGCGGAAATGGAGGGCGTCGAGAACTATTTCCCGCCGCGCGACCGCCTGGTCTATTCCGGCCCGCAAGCTACTGCCGCCGCTTATCTCGCCAGCCAGCCCGGACAATTTTCCTTCATTCATTTCGTCGCCCACGGCACCGCCAGCCGCCTCGCTCCGCTCGATTCCGCCGTGATTCTTTCGAGCGATGGCGATTCCTATAAACTTTACGCGCGCGATATCATGCGCCAGCGCCTCCACGCCGATCTCGTAACCATCTCGGCGTGCCAGGGCCAGGGCGCTCGCACATTTTCAGGGGAAGGACTAGTCGGATTAAGCTGGGCCTTCTTGCACGCCGGCGCTCATCGCGTGATCGCCGCTCTCTGGGAAGTGGACGATAGCTCCACGCCTCAGCTCATGCATCAGTTGTACGGTGAAATCAACCGCGGAGAATCCCCCGACGTCGCCTTGCGCGACGCCAAACTAGCCATGTTGCACTCCAGCTCGGCCTACCGTCGCCCGCGTTACTGGGCTCCGTTTGAGCTTTACCGCGGCTCGTAGCGCCAGCGGAAAAATCCCGCATCTCAAGAATTACTCCGTGTTCGGGTATTCTTGGGCGTTCTAGCGGCGCCCCTCGAGCCCGCCGCTCGTTGCCCCTTCCCGCTAAGTCGCGCTGGCCGCCGTCGGCGTTTTCAATTCGCTCCGCCGCTCGCCGTCGCGATCGTTGCGCGTATTCCGCCAGTTCACTCGCGGCATCATCTGCGTCAGGTCCACTCGCTCGCGGTATTTCACCGCGATATTCATCAGCGAATCCAGCAAAGAGTCCGACAGCAGATGTGGCTTCAGTCCCATGTCGATCAGTTTTGAATGTTTCGCGTTGTAATAATGCTCTTCCGATTCCACGCGCGGGTCCGGTAAATGCTCCACTTCCACC
>JBAVQT010000540.1:0-1702 GCA_049694295.1 Candidatus Acidiferrales bacterium | reverse complement strand
TGATCCGTACTCGCGCCTCCGAAAAACAATCCTCAGCCGCTTCCAATCCCGCTATCGTTCGCATCCATCCCGCATTCGACTCCATCTCCGACGCCAAAGCCGAAGTCATGCATTCCGCCATCGCCCTTTCGTGGACTGCGCCTCAAAAAGCTATCGACGGCTCAGTTCCACCGCTCACCGGCTATCGCATCTATCGCACCGAACTTTCTCCGCCAGTCGCCGCCGCTCCGGCCAAGTCCGATTCTCCGGTCGGCGCGGTGAACTCACAGCCCGCCTCCGCATTGAAGCTAAAAGCTCCTTTCGTGCGCATCGCGGATATTGATCCCACGGCCGCCTCGTATCGAGATTCGAATTTCGAATTCGACGTTCCCTACGTCTACTCAATTCGCAGCATCGCGCATTATCCGGATGCCGAGCTCGAATCCTCAGATTCGAATTTCGTCCTCGTCACCCCCAAAGATGTCTTTCCTCCTGCCGCTCCGCAGGGACTCGAAGTCGTCTTCGTTCCCGCGCAGCCCGACTCTCGCGCTCATCTCGATCTTTCCTGGGCCATCAGCCCTGAAAACGATATCGCCGGATATAACGTTTATCGGAACGAGCAAGAGGAAACCGGAGGCACTCGCATCAACCCGGCCCTGTTGCCAGCTCCTTCGTTTCGCGATATGAATGCCGAGTCTGGGCGCCGCTATTTCTACTCGGTTACCGCCGTCGACCGTGCCGGTAACGAAAGCCCCTCGAGCAGCGTCGTATCTGGTAGCATGCCAGCCGAAAGCCAGCAGCACTGATGATGGAAACCGCCCAGACCGACGATCACGCCGCCCACCAATCCTCCCCGAAGATCGAACATCCCGCTCTTTTCACCGGCCTCTACACCGGCGTGCTCCTCGTAATCGTGATGGCCGGCGCTCTGGTCGCCGCAAATCGCATCCCCGGCCTCGAGCATTACGCTCTCGAACGCAACGCCGCTTCCTACACTCTCTTCGTCCTTCTTATGCTGATTCCCGTGGTGCGCTTCCTTCGCCGCCCCGGCCTTCTGTTCGCTTCGGCCATGGTTGGCTGGACGCTTCTCGCGGTGGCCTACGATATCGCCGGAATGTTTCTGCACAGCCTATTTGAAGTCCTGCGAACCCCACTCGAAGTTCTGATAGAGGGCGCCATCATCTATGGTGTAATCGCTGTCGGCTCTTGGGTCGGCGGCATGATGATGCACATGCGGCATCACTCCATCGTTTCCGCGCGCCGCCGTGCCCACGACGTCCATCATGCCCACCACGAAATCCACCATCACCCATGAAGCTCTGCCGTTTTCAGCCTCTCGAATTTTCTGCCGCTGACATTCACAATGCGCCCGGCGAAGTTCGTCCGCCCGCGCTCTGTGGCGTCGTCGAGGGCTCAATCATCCATGAATTCCGCGACACTGCGTCGGCCGCTTCCGGCATTTCGGTTACGCTCGGGCCTACCGGTCGCTCCTGGCCCGTCTCCGCCGTAAAATTTCTGCCGCCGTCCGTTCCATCGAAGATAGTTTGCGTCGGTCGCAATTATCTCGACCACGCCAACGAACTCGGCAACGCAGTACCCACAGAACCGCTCATCTTCCTCAAGCCACCCTCCTCCATCATCGGTTCCGACGAACCGATCATCATCCCCTCCAGTTCCCAGCGCGTGGATTTCGAGGGTGAGATCGCTCTCGTGATCGCACGTC
>JBAVQT010000539.1:0-9343 GCA_049694295.1 Candidatus Acidiferrales bacterium | reverse complement strand
CTACCAGATTCCCGAAAGGCGCTCCGCTCATTACGCCCTGCTCGATCTCAACGCTCTCAAGCAGAGCACCCAGATTCCCGAAAAAGATGTGCAGGCCTATTACAACGAGCACATCACCGACTACAAGGTCGAAAACCGAGTTCACGCCGAGCACATTCTCTTCAAGACCGTCGGCCAGACCGATGCGGAAGTAGCCGAGACTCAGAAAAAAGCCGAAGACGTCCTCAAGCAGGCCAAGCACGGCGCCAACTTCGAAGATCTCGCGAAAAAATATTCCGAAGACGATGCCACCAAGCCCAAAGGCGGCGATCTCGGCTGGATCGTCGAAGGCCAGACGGTGCCCGAATTCCAGCAGGCTGCCTTCAGCCTCCCGAAGGGCTCCATTTCTGATCTCGTCAAGACCCAGTATGGATTTCACATCATCAAGGTCCTCGATCACGAACAGGCGCACACGCGGCCCCTCGACGAAGTCCGGAGCCAGATCCTGCCGGCCCTGCTTGACGCCAAAGTCGACCAGGAAGCCGCCAGCATTTCTGACCAGATGGCCACGGCCATCCGTCAGTCTAATCGCCAGTCGCTCGACGATCTGGCAAAGAAATTCAACCTACAAACGGGCGATACGCCCCTGGTGTCCGTCACCGAGCCGGTTGGAGTTCTCGGCAACTCGCCCGACGTCCACCAATGGCTCTTTCAGCTTCGTACCGGTGAACTGAGCCGGCCCATTCAGATCACCCAGGGTTTCGTGATTTTGACGCCGAAAGATACCGTTCCGGCTCACGCGGGCACGCTGGCCGAAGTTCACGACAAGGTTCTGGCCGATTACCAGCAGGAGAAATCGCTCGAACTCGCACAGCAGAAGGCGGCGGCGCTTTCCAAGGAAGCCCAAAGCGGTGAAGCCTTCGACAAGGCAGCCAAGGCGCTTGGCCTCGACGCCAAAACCTCGGACCCGCTCGCGCGCGACGGTAATCTGCCAGACGTCGGCGTTGGGAGCAGCAAAGCTCTGGCTTCGGCCTTCAACATGCCGATCGGCGGCGTGAGCGCGCCCATCGCGGCATCCGGAAACTGGATTGTCTACCGCGTGCAGGCGCACGACATGCCCAATCCTGACGATTTGGCGAAACAAAGCGCCGATATCCAGCAGCAATTGCTGCAGACTAAGCAGCAGAATGCCTACTCCGCGTTCCACGATGCGCTGCAGGACCGCCTGAGGAAGGAAGGCAAGATTCACGTCAACGATGACGTCTTGAAGCGCCTGACGAAGACCAGTTAGGCGGTAAACTATAGCATAGTAAGGATTTAGATAAGCGCAACTCGCTCTTGACCCCGCCTTGCCGCTCCGCTAGCATACTTCTATCCGCAGAGCCTGTCCCGTAGCCAGCGGGAGCTGTTTTCGAGGGCCGGAGCCTCCCCAGCCTAGTTTGACTGGCAGCGTTGAAAGCCCCTTCCGAAGGAGTAATCCGATGGCTTCAAGAATCGTAGACGCTCGCCGCCTGGACGAGATTCCTGCCGGCCACCAAGCCGAACGCCGCGAGCCCGGCCGCCGCATGCAGTTCGGAGTAATCGCCGGCAACGGTCGATCCAAACAGTCCGCAAGAGGCCAGATGCAATCGAAGAGCGCTACAGGCAACGAATATGCCTGCACCATCGAAAAGAACCAGAATGGCAAATACAACATCCGCATCCGAGCGATTTTCGGCCGCGGCCCCTGGGCTCTGCCCGTGTATTTCCTTGCGTCTTCCTTTGACGCCGCGATGAAGAAACTCGAAGAGTCGCTGCAGGTTCTGCAGAAAAATGAAGAGCGCCTGCGCTTCTGGGGCGTCGAGCGTACCGACGATCCGACCCTCGCCGGCGAACTCCTCGAGGAATTCGGCCTCTGGCTCGATCGCCGCTGCGAGTTCCCCCGCAAGGCGGCGCACGTTGCGCTGGCTGCTGAACGCCCCGTCTCTGCCGCTGCGTTGGCGCCCGTCCGCCGCGTGCTAGCCGATGCTGTCGCGCAAGAGCGCTCGGCCGTCGCCAGCGACTAGCCCAATTTCAAATTAGATGGAGACAGATTATTTGCCGCGGAGGAGAACTTCGCCCTGCCCGATCACTGCATCGTTAAGCGACAACTTGTATTTGTATGCGCCCGAATTTATACCCGGCCGCGTCGGTCCGCTCACCAGCCGCGATCCCGCCGGCGCCTGAAACACGTTCGAAGAAAACGGGCAGCGCTGCGCGTCAAATTCGATCTTCAAATTTCCCGCATTTGAAACCCACTCCACCTGTTCGCCCGGATCGAGCACCACCGTCTCCGGCAAAAATCCCACAATGACGCGCTTTTCCGCCACTCTCGTATCTCCGTTAGACCGGCCCTGAATTGCCCGAATCAAAACCATAGCACACTCGCTCCGTAATTCCGCTCACCTCTCCCGCGAAGACACCCGCGCGTTCTGGTCCGCACTCGTCCGCGCCGATCGTGTCAGGCTGCGCTCTCGTTTGCGGTGCTCACCATCTGGGCAAAAGGATCGAACCGATTGCTTTTCGCGCCGCGCGAAAGTAAAGTTTGCTCTGTTTTCGGAGCACTGGAGAAAACATGGACTCGATTTCGATTGCGGTTAACGGCAAGCATCATTCGGTGGAAGTCGCGCCCGACACGCCGCTGCTCTGGGTTCTGCGCGACACGCTCGGCCTCACCGGCACGAAATTTGGCTGCGGGCAATCGCTGTGTGGCGCTTGCACCGTTCACGTCGAAGGTGAAGCCACCCGCTCCTGCGTCACGCGCATCTCCAGCGTTGCTGGCCGCAACATCACCACCATCGAAGGTCTCTCTCCGGATGGTCATCATCCCGTGCAAGCAGCGTGGCTCGAGGTGCAGGTGCCGCAATGCGGCTACTGCCAGGCCGGCATGATCATGACCGCTTCCGCCCTGCTCGCCAAAAATCCTTCGCCAACCGATGCCGACATTGACGATGCGCTCGGCGGTCATATCTGCCGCTGCGGCACCTATCAGCGCATTCGCGCCGCGGTGCATCAGGCCGCCGCAAAACCTGCTGCGAGTGCAGCGCCGGCGGCAGAATCTCCCGTAGTGGCGGCGAGAGGTGCGCGATGAGCACCGGACCGCGCCCTATCGAAAATGCCGAGCGGCCGGCCGCGCTCGAGAATTCGTCACACACTTCGCGGCGCGACTTTCTCAAGCTCGGAGCGGCGGCAAGCGCCGGTCTGCTGCTGGCCTTCCACTGGCCGCCTGCGGGTATGTCCGCCGCCGCGACTGACGCCTTTGCGCCAAATGCCTTCGTTGAGATCACTCCAGCCGGTGCAATTCGCCTGGTAGCCGCGCGCTCCGAGATGGGCCAAGGCGTGCGCACGTCTCTGGTAATGATCCTCGCTGAAGAGCTCGATGCGGATTGGTCGCGCATCACGGTGGTGCAGGGCGATTGGGATATGGCGAAATACGGCGACCAGACCACTGGCGGCAGCATGAGCGTTCGCTCCTCGTGGGATCCGCTGCGCCGGGCGGGCGCCACTGCCCGGGCCATGCTGATAAGCGCCGCCGCTGCCACTTGGCAGGTTCCGGCGGAGGAATGCACCGCTCGCGACAGCGTGGTCTATCATGAAAAATCGAATCGGCAGATCTCGTACGGCGATCTCGTCCCCAGGGCCACCGCGCTTCCATTTCCCAAGGAGGTGCCGGTCAAGGACCCGAAAGACTACCGCATCATTGGCACCAGGCGCGACCGTGTGGATGGCGGCCACATCGTCATCGGCGAAGCGCACTACGGAATCGATACACGCTTGCCGGGAATGCTTTACGCCGTGGTGCAGCGGCCGCTCGTGTTTGGAGGAAAAGTGAAGTCGTTCGACGGCGCCGCGGCAGAGCAAGTGGCCGGCGTCCGGAAGGTCGTGGAAGTTCCGCCGGCGGAGTTGCAACCGCTCTTCGGCGAAGAGCGCGCGCCGAACTCCGGGCATATTCACTACCTTTGGGGTGGCGTGGCTGTGGTGGCTGACTCAACCTGGCAGGCCATGGCCGGGCGCAAGAAATTGACAATTGAGTGGGACAACGGCGCCGCAGCCGACGAATCCACCGAGAAGCATCGCGCGGCTCTCGCTGAGCTTCTAAAAACTCCCGGAAAGCAACTGCAGAAAATCGGCGATCCCGATGCGGCCATCCGCGGCGCGGCAAGATCTGTCGAAGCGGAATACGAAACTCCTTTTGTGGCCCACGCCACTATGGAACCGGTGAACTGCACGGCCCACGTGACCTCGACGAAATGCGAAGTCTGGGCGCCCACACAGAATCCGGGCGGCCTCGCGGCCTCCCTTTCCAGCGTTCTTGGCCTTCCGCCCTCCGCCATCACGATTCACATCACTTTGATTGGCGGCGGATTCGGGCGGCGCCTTTGCATTGACTACGGTGTGGAAGCGGCGCTGATTTCACGCGCGGCCGGAGCGCCTGTGAAGGTGATCTGGACGCGCGAAGACGATATACGCCACGACTATTATCGCCCCATCAGCAGGCATCGCATGCAAGCGGGCCTCGATGCGCAAAATCGCGTGGTGGCATGGAAGCAACATATTGCCGCAGCCTCCACCGACAGCACGTTTTTGGGTGGCGATATCCCAGACACCGGCGGAACGGAGCTGGCCGGCGCGGGATTGCCGAATGGCGCGGTGCCGAATTACTTGCTGGAGCAAAGTTTCTTGAAGACGCGCGTGCCGCGCGGCTATTGGCGCGCCGTGGACACCAATTGGAATCATTTCGCGGTGGCCAGTTTTCTGGACGAAGTTGCGGCGGCGGCGGGAAAAGATCCGCTGGTGCTGCATCGCGAGATTCTCGACACGACTCAAAAGCCGGCCGGTCCGTCCGACGACAGTGGCGACACGCCCGTGAACGTTGCGCGCCTGCGCGCCGTGTTCGACCTCGCCGCCGAAAAATCAGGCTGGGGCAAGCCTCTGCCGAAGGGCAGCGGCCGAGGCATCGCCGGGCTCTATGGGTTTGGGTCGTACATGGCGCATGTCGCCGAGGTCACCGTTGCGAAGGATGGCAGCGTGAAGGTAGATCGCGTGGTGGTGGCCGTGGATTGCGGCCAGGCAATCAATCCGGACATGGTGCGCGCGCAAATCGAAGGCGGCGTGGTCTTCGGCCTCACTGCCGCGCTGCTCGATGAAATTACGATTGAGGGCGGCCAGGTGCAGCAAGCGAATTTCGATACTTTTCCGATGCTGCGAATTCCGGATGCGCCACACGTCGAGGTGCATTTCGTGCCCAGTCATGAATCGCCAGGCGGCGTCGGCGAGCCGGGAGTGCCATCCAGCGCCCCGGCTGTCGCCAACGCGATTTTCGCGGCTACCGGCAAGCGGCTCCGGCGCCTGCCGTTCCAAACCAAGGAGCTGGCGCAAGTTTGAATCGCGCGTCGCGCAGTCGGCCGTGGGTGTCCGGCGAGAAGACACTTTTTGCGCGCTGCCGCGCATTCCCAGTCAGCTCGTGCTGGAAAGATCGCGGCCCTTCGCTTCATCGCCCATCAAAGTAATTGCCGCCACCAACAGCGCAATCACCACCACGGTCCACGCAAATACCGGCGCGTAATTTCCGCCGTAACGCTGCTCGGCGAGTTTCGCCTGGATCACCGCATTGCGCGACGCCAGCAGATTGCCCAGCTGATAAGCCACTCCCGGAAATGTGGCCCGTAACGACGGCGGCGATAGCTCATTGAGGTGTGCGGGAATGATGCCCCACGCGCCCTGATTCATAAACTGCATCAGGAAACTTCCGATCGCCAGCGTCACAAATGTGTGCGCGTAGACCCAAAGAGGAATGAGCGGAATCGAGAGCAGCGCCGCCACCACAATCGCCCGGCGGCGGCCGATGCGCTCCGACCACGCGCCAAAACAAATCGCGCCCAAGATTGCGCCGCAGTTGTAAATGATCGTAATCGCCCCCACCATGTGCGGCGTGAAATCCCTGTTCTTCAGCAGAAAAGTGGGATAGAGATCTTGCGTGCCGTGGCTGAAAGAGTTGAATGCGAACATCAGAACCGCCAGAAACGCCAGGATTCCCAGGTGTGAAAAAATACTGCTGGCCGCGGCGCGCTTTTCCTTCGTCACGGCGCGCCCTGATTTCCAAGCCGGAGATTCCTCCACACCCGCGCGAATGAAGAGCACCAGAAAGGCCGGCAGCGCACCTACGAGAAACATCGCACGCCATCCAAAATGGGGAAAGAGCGCGCCGAAGACGAGTCCGGCGAGCAGATTCCCGAACATGTAGCCCTCCTGCAGCACCGCTGAAAAGAAACCGCGGCCCTCCGCCGGCAAAGTCTCAAACGTCAAAGCTGCTCCCACTCCCCATTCGCCTCCCATCGCCACTCCGAAGCACGCGCGCAGAATCAGCAGCGCGCGAAGCGTGGGCGCGAACGCCGAGGCCAGTTCGAAAATCGAGAACGAGATCACATTGATCATCAGCGTCGGACGGCGGCCGATGCGCTCTGCCAGCATGCCAAAGAGAAACGCGCCCACCGGCCGCATCGCCAGCGTGAGAAAGATTCCCTCGGCGACCTCCGAGACTTTTACGTGAAACTGGACGGCGATAGGAACCATGCAGAATGCAAAGGTGAAGAAATCGAAGGCGTCGAGCGACCACCCGAGAAAGCAGGCGAGAAACGTGCGTCGCTGGAGCGCGTTGAGGCGGCGAAAATGAGAAAACACGCTCATGAAGCGCGGGGTCTGCGCCCAAAACGCAGCGAAACCCCGCGCGTCGCCACGGCGTCGGCAACACGCACGACATCCACCATCTCCGCGACGTCGTGCACGCGAACGATATGCGCGCCATTGAGAATGGCGGCCGTGACCGTCGCAGCCGTGCCCCAGATCCGATCGGCCTCGCTACCGCCTGGAACCGGCCGGCTCAGGAACGATTTACGCGAAGTGCCGACAAGCAGCGGAAAGCCAAGCCGCGCAAATTCTCCCAATCGCGCCAGCAGCTCGTACTGCTGTGCGGCGCTCTTGCCGAAACCTATCCCTGGGTCGAGGACGATCTGGGATTTCGCGAGGCCCGCGCGCCGCGCCACGGCGGCGGCCCGGCGTAGTCCCGAGGAAACATCGCGGACCACGTTGCGCGCGAACGGAAGTTTCTGCATGTTGCGCGGCTCGCCACGCATGTGCATCAAAATCAGCGGCAGCTTGCGGCGGCGGGCGATTTCCGCGAGGCTCGGACCAGCCCGCAGCGCTGTCACATCGTTCAGCATTTCAGCGCCCGCCATCGCTGCGGCTTCCGCAACCTCGGGTTTGCTGGTATCGATCGAAATGGGAATCCGAAGTCGCCCGCGAAGGCTTTCAAAAACCGGCAGAACCCGGCGAAGTTCTTCAGCTGCGGAGATGGATTCGGAGCCCGGTCGAGTCGATTCGCCGCCAATGTCGAGAATATCTGCTCCGGCGGCCTCAATTTCGAGTGCGCGTGCCACCGCGGCGTCTGCGTCGAGATAACGGCCGCCATCCGAAAAGCTGTCGGGCGTGACGTTGAGCACTCCCATTACGAGAGTGCGCTCGCCAAGCGCAAGAATACGAGAAGGCAGTCGCAGGCGGAATTTCCGGCGGCCGGGCATGGAGCGATATTGAATCACGATTCCGCGGAAACGCTAAGGCCAGAAGTGCTAGCGTGGCGCCGGAACATAGTACGCGGCGCGGTGCACGACAGAAGCCGCGTCGTGATCAACGACTGCGACGCGCAGTTGATGCCAGCCGGCGCGCTCAGGCGCTGTGTCCGGGCGCCCAACAACTTCGGCCGAGGCGGGAGCGATGCCGAGCGTGTATTCGATACCGATGCGCTGGGCAATTCGGCGAAACGTGTCGGCTAGCGTATCCGATTCATGCAAGAAATAGAGTTCGCCGCCGGAGCGACGAACGATCTCTGCCAGGTAAAGCGTGTAAGCAGGGATGCCGGCGCGACGAGCATCTTCCGTGAGCAGGCTGCGTTCGCTGTGCGCGGCAAGCCACACTGGGGTCATGATCCTCGGCCGAGTTTCCGTGGACACGGCAAATATCTGGATATCGTTGGCGGCCAGCAGGCGCGTGACATCGTCGAATGTCAGCCGATTTTCTGGCAGGCCGGGTCGCGGCGCGGCGCTTTCAGGATTGAGTGTGAGGCCCAGCCCGCTGTCTTCGCCGTCGGTGAGCAGCACGATGGCTTTCCGTCCCGACCTCCCCGCAAGCAATTGCGCGGCAGTCAGGTAAACGGATTGGTAGATGTTGGAGCCGCCCGTATCACCGAGCAATTGGCGAACGTCCACGCGATCCACGGCGCGCCGCAGCAACTCTCGAATGGGAGTGAAGCCGGTCTGAACGTAGGTGTGCGCGGAAAAATCCACGACTGCCACTTCATCCGCGGGCGCCAGGCCTTCGATGAGAGCGGAGGCGGCCTCTTTCATTTCGGCGGAATCGCGCAGCACGCTGGGACTGGCGTCAATCACGAGCGCGACGCTGGCAGGCTCGCTAGACTCGTCGAAATAAGTAAGCGGCGATGGCGCGCCGTCGTCAAACACGCGAAAATCGCCGCGACTCAGTCCGAGCACAGGCGTTCCGTCCGCGGCGAAGACGCTGCAGGTGATCGGAACGATCTGCGAGACCACGCGAATAGGAGCAGGGGCAGCGATCGCCGGAGCCGCCGGCGATTCGCGAGATGCATTCGTTGTCGAGGCTATCCGCAATTCGCCCGTGGCGGGATCGCGCTGAAAAGTAACTCCTTCATCGAGCACCCGCGGCTTGGGCAGCTTATGAGACTTCTGCGGGAACGCGCCGGAGAGCGGCGAGACCGCGGAAGAAAAAACAAGCGCGAAAAATAGAATGCCGCGCGGCGACGGAAATGGAAGCCGCAGGAATCGGACGGATGCGCAAGCGAGGCGTTCGGCGCACATCGAAGGTCTCAATCGAGATCGAAATCGCGAATCGGTTTTTCGATAGGCGCATCCTTGGCCTTCTTCAGGCCTTCGGCAAATTTGCGCGCCAGCACATCTTCCTTGATCTTTTCCGCTTCCACCGAAGCGCGGAATTTTGCCTCCACCGCGTCGTCGTGCGCGCGAAGCAGACCCGCCGTGTCACCAAGGTCCACCGAAGGAGGCCTCACTGGAGGCACATGCGCCAAGACCACGCCAAGATCCGCATCAATGGTCAAGCTCGCATGGCAGCACGGACAATCCACTGCAACTGTATGCGCGGGTTTGTTCGCCATGGCGCCTATTTTACGCCAATTTGGCGCGCGGCGAGAATGCCCCGGAAGAATAGCGGTCGAACCAAAGTGGGATAGCTGACTGCAAGCGGTGGGCGAAGTCGTCAGACAGGCACCGCTTCTATCCCCCGGACTCTCCCGTTATGGCAC
>JBAVQT010000538.1:0-4153 GCA_049694295.1 Candidatus Acidiferrales bacterium | reverse complement strand
ATTCGGACTCGCGTGGTGCGCTGGCGTGGCAAGACGGTTCCCTTGCCTCCTCATTTTTGCACCAATCCCGTGGATATTCTCGCCCTTCCGGCGGCTTCCATGCAGACTTTCACCTTCCATGATTGGTTGGTCGTCGAAATTTTCACCGACAACGGCCTCGCCGGCATCGGCAACGCCGCTCTCGCTCCGCCCATCACCAAACAGGTAATCGATCTCTATCTCAAACCGCTTCTCATCGGCGCCGACCCGTGGAATATCGAATTCCTCTGGCAACACATGTACCGCAAGACCCTGGCCTTCGGCCGAAAAGGAATCGGCATGGCCGCCATCAGCGCCGTGGACATCGCGCTGTGGGACATTCTCGGAAAATCCGCCAAGCAGCCCGTCTTCCGCCTGCTCGGCGGCAGGACCAAGCCGCGAATTCCTGTCTACGCCAGCCGCCTCTACAGCATCAAATTGAAAGAACTTGCCGCCGAATCCGCTCGTTACAAGGGCGAAGGCTACAAAGCCATGAAGCTCCGCTTCGGTTGGGGCCCCACCGACGGCGCCGCCGGCATGCAACGCAACGTTGATCTCGTTCGCACCGTTCGCGACACTGTCGGCGAAGAAATTGACGTCATGGCCGATGCTTACATGGGTTGGACTCTCGATTACGCCAAGCGAATGCTCCCGCTGCTTGAACCATTTCATCTGCGATGGCTCGAGGAGCCTGTCATCCCCGATGACATTCAGGGCTATGCCGAATTAAAATCATGCGCACGAATTCCCATCGCCGGCGGCGAGCACGAATTTACCAGCTACGGTTTTCGCGAACTCCTCGCCGCTCGCGCCGTCGACTACATCCAGTTCGATACCAATCGCGTCGGCGGTATCTCGCAGGCCCGCAAAATCGTTGCCATGGCTGAAGCGCATTCCATTCCCGTGATTCCTCACGCCGGACAAATGCACAATTATCACGTCGTAATGGCCAGTTTGAATTCGCCGATGGCTGAATACTTCCCCATCGTTGACGTCGAAGTGGGCAACGAACTTTTCTGGTATATCTTCGAAGGCGAGCCTAAGGCCAAAGACGGCTTCGTGGATCTCGATGACAATCTTCCCGGCCTCGGACTCACCGTAAACGAAAAGTCCCTCGCGAAATTCGAGGTGATCGAGTGAACTTGGCCTGATGACGCGACTCATCCAGCTTCAAAAAGGCAACTTTCGCCGCGTGGCGCTGGTCGAGGAGCCGCGCCTGCATTTCCTCGCCGATTGTTCGTCGGTTTATTCGCTCGCGCAGCAAGCAATCGCAAGCGCACAAAAACTCACCGCGCTCGTCCGCGAAAAATCCACCGATGAGTCGATCGAATACGATGCCGTCTACCGCGGCCGATCCGACTGGCGCATCCTCCCGCCGATTGATTCTCCCGGCGAGCCCTCCCGTTGCCTGGTCTCCGGAACCGGCCTCACGCACCTGGGCAGCGCTAGAGAACGCCAGGAAATGCACGTGGCCGCCGCGGAAATGCGCGTCGACGAAGCTTTTCCCGGCGAAACACTCACTGACAGCATGAAAATGTTTCGCTCGGGAGTCGAAGCTGGCCGCCCCGCAGCCGGACAATTCGGTATTCCTCCCGAGTGGTTTTACAAAGGCACCGGAACAATCCTGCGCGCCCACGGCGAACCGCTTGACGTGCCCGCATTCGCCGATGACGGAGGCGAAGAAGCGGAGATTGCGGGTATTTACGTGATCGACTCCGATGGCCGGCCGCGCCGCCTGGGCATGGCCTGCGGAAATGAATTCTCCGATCACCTGTTCGAGAGAAAAAATTATCTCAACCTTGCCGGCTCCAAGCTCCGGACCTGCGCGTTGGGTCCCGAGCTGGTCATCCACCCGGAATTCGAATCGGTCTCCGGCCAGGTCTCCATCGAGCGGGCCGGCAGAGTGCTGTGGAGCAAGCCCATTCGCACCGGCGAAGCCGAAATGTGCCACAGCTTGCGAAATATCGAACATCACCATTTTAAATTTGACGCGCACCGCCGTCCCGGCGACATTCACGTTCATTTCTACGGTGCAGATCGGCTCAGCTTTGGCGACGATATCCGCCTGGCCGACGGCGACGTGATGCAGGTGCGTTTCGAGGGCTTTGGCCGCGCTCTTCGCAATCCCGCGCGCCTCGCCGTCTCTGCCCCGGCTCTTGTCGAAATTATTCCCATGGAGTGAATCGAGCGATGAACAAACCACGCGTGGCGCTTCTAGGACTCGGACTCATGGGCTCCGGCATGGCCGGACGCCTGCTTTCAAACGATTTCCCGCTCTCCGTCTACAATCGCAATCCCGAAAAATCCTTGCCCCTCGGGAAGGCTGGTGCAATGGTCGCTGCTTCGCCGCGAGAAGCTGCCGCAGGAGCCGCAGTCATCATCAGCATGGTCGCCGATGACGTTGCCTCTCGTGCGCTCTGGCTCGGAGACGAGGGCGCGCTCGCCGGCGCAGCGCCCGGCACGATTCTCGTCGAGTCCAGCACGCTCAGCGTCGCCTGGGTTCGTGAACTCGCCGACGCCGCCGCGCGCCGCGAATGCCAGTTTTTGGACGCTCCCGTCACGGGTTCCAAACCCCACGCCGCGTCAGGCGAACTCCTGTTTCTGGTGGGAGGCTCCGCCGCCGCGCTCGAGGCCGTCCGCCCCGTGCTCGCCGTCATGAGCCGCGACATTATTTACCTTGGCCCCACCGGCAGCGGCGCGACGCTGAAGCTGATCAATAATTTTCTCTGTGGAGTGCAGGCCGCATCGCTGGCCGAAGCCATGTCGCTCCTCGGCGCCACGGGCCTCGATCGCGAAAAAGCTATCGCGATCCTCACCAATGGCGCTCCCGGCAGCCCGCTGGTCAAAGTTCTCTGTTCGCGCGCCGCGGCCGGCGACTTCACTCCCAATTTTGTTCTTCGCCTAATGGCCAAGGATCTCGCCTACGCCTACGAAGAGGGCCAGCGCCACGGCCTAACCTTGGGCACCGCGCAATCCGCCCTGGCAGTATTCAAGAAAGCCATAGCGGCGGGCCAAGGCGACCAGGATTTCTCCGGTGTCCTGAACTCGCCCCCGAAGCCCTGACCCCGGCGTGCCAGCAGGCCGGTTTATATTTTCGAGCATCGAAAAATCTGCGCAGCGCGTGGGAGTTACAATCGAACCGATCTGCCGGCGCCCCAGGCGCGGATCTGAGTGCCGGGGCCTTCCGGAACGCGCAACCTTCACGGCCCCAAGAGCGTCGTTGGTTTCGAAAGTAATGACAGAACGTGCTTGCGCGCATTTCGCTGTGCGCGGCGCATTGCACTTCGCGCTTGACTTCACAACGATTAGTAATTAAAAGAAAGGAAGTGAAAGTACTCGTAAGCGCCTTGATGCCGCGCGGCGGGCTACGGTACTTCCAGGGGGGTGGCAAATGTCATTCAATCGTCCAATAGGCAAGACGTTTTGGTTGGGAATGCTCGCGGGGTTGCTGACGGTTATTCTGCTGATGTCTTCTCCCGCTCTTTTTGCGCAATCCACGTTCACGTCGCAATTGAGCGGCGTGGTCACCGATTCTTCGGGCGGAGTCATCGCTGGCGCCAAGATTACGCTCACGGATGTGGCCACCAATGTTCCCACCGAAACGGTCACCAACGCGCAGGGCATCTACGTTTTAACCGGACTGCGCCCGGCAACGTACACCCTTCGCGCCGAAGCGCCCAGTTTTGGGTCGCAGGAACGAAAAGACGTGGTTCTGCAGGTCAGCCAGGATTCCACTATCAATTTTCGGCTTTCTCCGGGTGCGGTCTCCATGGTCGTCAATGTCACCGGCCAGGCTCCGCTACTGGACACCGGCGATGCGTCGCTGGGCACCGACGTGACCAACGAATATGTTCGCGACATTCCGCTGATCAATCGCAGTATGTTCGGTTTGCTCTTTCTCGCCGGAGGCGTTACCGAATCGGCGGGTTCCGGAACCACGGATACTTATCCCTCGGGGACTAACTTCGTTTCCAATGGCCAGCGCAACGCCACCGCCGAAGTGCGCATGGACGGCGCGCTGCTCAGTGCGCCGGAACAGGGCGAAGGCGGCACGACGAATGTCTATTACCAGCCGTCGGTGGAAATCGTTCAGGAATTCAAGGTCGAGAACAACAGCTTTTCCGCGGCGTATGGG
>JBAVQT010000537.1:0-8633 GCA_049694295.1 Candidatus Acidiferrales bacterium | reverse complement strand
CTTTCGAAAGATGAGGTATTCGCAGTTTCTGACGGCACGAGGCGTAGGTTGTATGCTGGAGGGACCATCTTTTACGATGACATCTTCGGCAAGCATCATTGCACGAGATTCTTCGCCAGCCTCGGAGGAGAAGAGTTGGTTGATTTTTTTCGCGCCGAAAAGAAAGGCTCCAAACCACCAGTTCCTTGGAGAATTTCCGAGAAATACAATGATGATGACAAGTGCGAGGAAATAGAGCAGCCCCCAAATTAAGACACTACCTCGGCGTGCCACCGTTTGACTTCGCTGCGCGAGTCTCCTAACCTTGTTTGTTTATCGCGCTGCTTTTGTGGTCGCGTGCGCCGCGCTGGCGCTGCCACCGGCGCAGAAAAGAGCTATCCTTCGCATGTCCGACCAGAAATTGCCGACTCGAGCCGAAGATTTTTCCGAATGGTATAACCAACTGGTGCTGCGCGCGGAGCTAGCCGACTACGCTCCGGTGCGCGGCTGCATGATTGTCCGGCCGTACGGCTGGGCGCTGTGGGAAAACATTACGGCGGCACTCGATAGCCGCTTCAAGGCCACGGGCCACGTCAACGCCGCCTTTCCACTGCTGATCCCGAAGAGTTTCATCGAAAAAGAGAAATCGCACGTGGAAGGATTTTCGCCGGAGCTGGCGGTGGTGACGCACGGCGGCGGCGAAAAGCTCGAAGAGCCACTGGTGATCCGCCCCACGTCGGAGACCATCATCGGCCACGCCTATGCGAAATGGATTCAGTCATATCGCGATCTCCCGGTGCTCATCAATCAATGGAACAGCGTGGTGCGCTGGGAACTGCGCACCAAACTTTTTCTACGCACTCTCGAATTTTATTGGCAGGAGGGCCACACGGCGCACGCGACGGCCGAGGAAGCGGAAGCCGAGACGCGCCAGATGCTGGACGTCTACACCGACTTCGCGGTCCGCGAAGCGGCCGTGCCGGTGATTCCGGGACGCAAATCTTCGGCGGAACGCTTCGCCGGGGCCGACCAGACCTATTCGATCGAAGCGATGATGGGCGATGGCAAAGCGCTGCAATCGGGCACCTCGCACAATCTGGGCCAGAATTTTGCCAAGGCTTTCGAAATCCGCTACCTCGATAAGACGGGCGTGCTGCAACACTGCTGGACGACCAGCTGGGGACTCTCGACGCGCTTTGTGGGCGCCATCATTATGGTTCACGGCGACGACCAGGGCCTGATTCTGCCGCCGCGCCTGGCGCCTTTCCAGATCGTCATCGTCCCCATCTTCAAGGGAGACGAGGAAAAAATCGCGGTGCTCGATAATGCGCGCCGGCTGCGCGCCGAACTGGCGGCCGCCGGGATCCGCGTGAAATTGGATGAGCGCGAAGGCTTGAGTCCCGGCTTCCGGTTCAACGATTGGGAGATGCGCGGAGTTCCGCTGCGCCTGGAGCTCGGGCCAAAGGATGTTGCCAAAGCGTCAGTGGTGCTGGCGCGGCGCGATCGCCCCGGCAAGGAAGGGAAGTCGTTCGTCGCGCAGCAGGGAATCGCGGCGTCCGTAACGCAAATGCTGGACGAAATCCAGAAAGCGCTTTTCGATCGGGCGCTGGAATTTCGCAAGGCCAATACCGCCGAGCCTGCGGACTATCAGGAGTTCAAAGCGGCCGTCGAGAAGGGCTTTGCGCTCGCCTGGTGGTGCGGCGGCGGCGCCTGCGAGGAAAAAATCAAGGAAGAGACCAAGGCCACCATGCGCTGCATTCCGCTCGACCAAGCGGGCGGGGCCGGGAAGTGCGTCTATTGCGGCCAGCCGGCCGTGGAGAAGGGTATCTTCGCCAAGGCCTACTAGGAGAAGCCGCGCGCAGCGTTTACTCAATGAAAACAGGCCCTTCCGGTTGATCTCGACGGGAGCGCCGGCGGTGCTACTCTTCAGGGTGTTGGATGGCTTTGCGGAGCTTCCGTCCGCCGGGGAGAATGCGCCATTACGCAGCTGGGGCCAATTCGCAATGCGCAACGCGGCGGGTCGAGGATCAATACCATCCTCGTGCTGGCCATTCTGGCCTCTCTTTTATTTCTCGCCGTCAAGATCGTTCCGCTCTACTTCACCAACTACCAATTGCAGGACTCGATGCAGACCGAGGCGCGGTTTGCGGTGGCCAACCGAAAATCCGAGCAGGACGTTCGCGACGACATCACCAAGAAAATGCAAGAGCTGGGCGTCGCCGCCAAGCCCGAAGACCTGAAAGTAAGTTTTCAGGACCTGGGCACGGGCATGAGCGGTGTGGTTACCATCTCGCTGGACTACTCGGTGCCGGTTGACCTGCTGGTCTACCAATTCGATCTTCCGTTTCATGCGCACGGAGATAACAAGACAATTTAGTTTAGAATAGAGGCGCGAGCTGGGGCTCAGGCATCTGGCCCGGCTCGGTGCGCGTTGGCCCGTGTGCGTCCGGCGGCGCGTCCGGCGCAGCTCTTCTCGCGAAGGCGGAGAAACCGATTGCGGATTCGACTTGGGCATGGCTTCTGGAGTTCTCGCGCGGGATTGGCGCTGCTGGGCACCTTTCTGGCGATACTTCTCGCCGTTACGGGCGTTTTCGTCTACTACTACATTCAGTTTGGACACCTGATAGATCAGCGACTCACCGGGCAAATATTCCAGAACACTTCTCGCATCTATTCCGAGCCGGGGCGCCTTTTCGTCGGCGAGGCCATGCACTCGAAAGACCTGGCGGACTATCTGCTGCGCGCCGGCTACCAGGAAAGCGACGTTCCGGGCTCGCCCGGCCAGTTTCACGTGCAGGGCGCAACGGTTGAAGTAACTCCCTCGGCGACTTCGTACTTCCACGGCGGCAACGCCATTCACGTCACTTTTTCCGGCGCGTCTATCGTTCGGATTTCGCAAGCCGGCAGCGCTGCGTCGCTGCAGTCCGCCGCGATCGAGCCGGAGCTGCTGACCAATCTCTTCGATAGCTCGCGCGAAAAGCGCCGCATCGTGCGCTTCGACGATTTGCCGCCGGACATGACGCATGCCGTGCTGGCTGCCGAAGACAAGCGTTTCTTCGATCACGGCGCGGTGGACCTGATTCGCGTTTTTGGCGCGGCTTTTTATGATGTGATCCGCGGGCAGAAAGCCCAGGGCGCCAGCACCATTGATATGCAGGTAGCCCGCAGCTTTTTCTTCACCACCAAACGCGAGTGGCGCCGCAAGATCAAAGAAATCCTGATGGCCGTGGAAATCGACCAGCGCTTCACCAAGCCCCAGGTCTTCGAACTCTATGCCAACGAGGTGTATCTCGGCAATCGCGGGAGCTTTGCGATCCGCGGATTCGGGGAAGCCGCGCAAGCCTACTTCGGCAAGGACGTTCGCGAGATTTCGCTGGGCGAAGCCGCGTTCATCGCGGGGATTATTCGCGCGCCCAACCGGTATTCAAACGCGGAAGGGCATCCCGACCGGGCCATCGAGGCGCGCGACCGCGTGCTGACGCAAATGGTGGAAGACAACTACGTGACGGCCGATCAGGCTGCGGCGGCCAAGAAAGTCAAGCTGCACTTCGTCAACGGAGGGGCCGGCACCAGCGCGGCGCCTTATTTCGTGGACATGGTCAAGGACCACCTGCTGGAGAAATTCTCCGAAACCGATCTGGAAGCCCAGAGCTACCGCATCTACACCACGCTCGATCCGGATCTCCAGCGCGCCGCGAGTGAAGCCGTCTCCATCGGAGGGGCCCAAATTGACAAGCTGCTGGCGCGCCGCTATGCCGCCTGGAAGAAAAAGGGCCAGACCGTGCCGGCCGTGCAAATCGCGCTGGTAGCCATGGATCCCGACACCGGCGAAATTCGGGCCCTGATCGGCGGCCGCAACTATGGGGAGAGCCAGCTGAACCATGCGCTGGCGCGCCGCCAGCCCGGCTCGGTCTTCAAGCCCTTCGTGTATGCCGCGGCTTTCGACAATGCCGCCGAGGGCATCCAGCCGATCATTACGCCGGTCACCACGGTTGACGACGTTCCCACGACATTTCAATTCGATGGCAAGGATTACACACCGGATAATTATGGCGAGGAATTTTATGGGACGGTCACGGTGCGCGACGCGCTGATCCACTCACTCAATGTGGCGACGGTAAAGCTTGCCGAGCTGGTAGGCTACCAGCGCGTGGTGGATGTGTCGCGGCAGATGGGCCTGGGGACGAACATCATGGCCACGCCGGCCATGGCGCTGGGCGCTTATGAAATGACGCCGGTTGACGTCACCGCGGCCTACACGCTCTTCGCCAATAACGGCAACCGCTCCGAGCCGCTCTTCATTCGCAGCGTGATTGCGGCGGATGGCAGCGTGGCGGAATCCTTTGGGCCGCAAACACGAGCGGTGCTCGATCCGCGCGTCGCCTTCCTCACTACCTCGATCATGGAAGACGTGATCAACAAAGGAACTGGCGCCACGGTCCGGGCCATGGGCTTCGAAGCGCCGGCGGCCGGAAAGACGGGGACTTCCCGCGACGGGTGGTTTGCGGGATTTACATCGAATCTTCTTTGTGTTGTGTGGGTGGGGTTCGATGACAATCGCGATCTGGGGCTTTCGGGAAGCGACTCGGCCGCTCCGGTGTGGGAAGAATTCATGAAGCGCGCGGTAGCGCTTCCGGTTTACCACAACACCGAGGACTTCGACCCTCCTCCCGGCGTGGTGGCCGAGTCGATCGACCCGCAGTCCGGCGAGCTCGCCGATGCCGGGTGTCCGCAGAGCACCCAGCAATATTTCATCGCCGGGAGCGAGCCGACCGAGTATTGCGATGGCAGCCACGGCACAGCTCAATCCGGCTGGCTATCGCGACTTTTTGGCAAGGGGCCGAATTCTCCGCCACCTCCTCCAGGCCCTGCTTCCAATCCTGCGAATGGCGCGTCCAACGGGAAGAACGCCGCGGCCAATCCAAATGGCCAGAATCCCGCGGCGCCGCAACCAGAGAAGAAAAAAGGGCTTCTTGATAAGGTTTTTGGTATCTTTGGGGGTAGTAAGAAGCCCGCGGACACTCAGCCGCCTCCGCAGTAAGATCGGTCACGCATCTGACCCGCTCGCGCGGGCCGGGATGGAAGGAGCGAGACCATGAAGTATTCCGCCCTGTTGGTAATCCCGTTGGTATTTCTTGCCTCGCAGACGCTCCACGCTCAGCAGCAGACTTCCGCTCCAGCTTCGAGCCCGGCGCCCGCCGTCACCGCTGCGCCGGCTCCCGTCAGCCCGGCGGTGACTTCCATGACGCCCCGCCAGCTCGCGATTCTGCACGCCGACATCATGATGGCGCGCAAGGAATTTGAAGAGGCCATCAAGGCCTATGAGGAAGTTCTGGTGGCCACGCCCCATGATTCCGAGATTCTCAATAAAGTCGGCGTAGCCTACCAGCAGCTCGATCAACTGAATCATGCCGAGCATTACTACAAGAGCTCGATCAAGGCCGACAAGACCTACATGAGCGCGGTCAACAATATCGGCACCGTGGAATACGAGAAGAAACACTACTCGAAGGCCATCAGCTATTACATCAAGGCGTCCAAGCTGCGCGGCGACATGTCCACCGTCTACAGCAATCTGGGCTACGGTTATTTCGCGGATAAGGAATATCCCGAGGCCATGAATGCTTTCCAGAAAGCGCTGCAACTCGATCCCGACATCTTCATCCGGCGCGGCGGCTACGGCACCACTATTCAACAGCGGACCAGCACCGATCCCGGCCTGTTCTATTACTTCGTGGCCAAGACTTACGCCGCGGCCGGTGACGCCGAGGAAGCCGCGCACTTTTTGAAACTGGCCCGCGACGATGGGTACACCGGTTTTCTTTCGGCACAGACGGACCCCGCTTTCGCCAAAGTAATCAAGGATCCGCGCGTGCAGGAAGTATTGGTAGTGCCGCCTTCGTACGCGCGCGATCGCAAACCCGCGATGCAGAACTAAGCGCCGGCTGTGGCGCGATCGTCCCGCTCACAAATCTGCAAGTAGGCGCGCGCTTTGCGGTTTACCTTTCTCGCGGAGTGTTTCCGGGGCGGCTCCTGCTATAATGCCGCCAGAATGTGGCAGCGATTACTTCGGGTATCGGTGGCTGCGCTGTTCGGCGCGCTTTTTGCCGTGGCTCTCTCCGCGCCCTTCTCTGCCGCGCAAGACCGACCTGCCGCCGCTGCATCGGCCTCTTCCGCTTCTAATGCCTCCGCAAATGTGGTGGAAATTCCGATCGATGACGAGATCGAGCCGATCCTTGCCGGCGTCGTGGTTCGCGGGATCCAGCAGGCGAATGACAATCATGCGTCGCTGATTCTGATCACCCTCAACACGCCGGGTGGCCTGGACACCTCGATGCGCGAAATCATTCACGCCATCCTCACTTCGCATGTGCCGGTGGTGACCTACGTTACTCCCACGGGCGCGCGCGCGGCTTCCGCGGGATTTTTCATACTGGAATCCGCCGATGTGGCGGCGATGTCGCCCGGCACGGAGACCGGAGCGGCCTCGCCCGTTTTTGTGGTGGGCGGCTACCCGATGCAGGTAGACGAAACTATGCACCGCAAGGTGCTGAACGACGCGACAGCGTACCTGCGAAGCTACGTTTCGAAGCGCGGCCGCAACGTGGATGTGGCCTCGACGGCGGTGACCGACGCAAAAGCCTTCAGCGACGAAGAAGCGCTTAGCGGCAATCTGATCGAACTGGTGGCGACTTCACCCAGCGATTTGCTCGCGAAGCTAAATGGCCGCACCATCGCGCGCTTCGACGGCAGCACCACGCAACTTGCGCTGGCGCATCCCAACATCACATCGGTGCAATGGACGGCGCGCGAGAGGTTTCTTTCTCGCATCGTGCAGCCCGACGTCTTTTTCGTTCTCCTGATTCTGGGCGTTCTGGGGTTGTACACGGAATTCACGCATCCCGGCATGTTCGCGCCGGGAGTTTTCGGGGCCATCTGCCTGCTGCTGGCGCTTTACGCGATGCACATGTTGCCGGTTTCGATGGCCGGGCTGCTGTTGATCGTGTGCGCGCTGGTGCTGTTTGTGCTTGAGGCGAAATTCCCGACGCACGGGGTGCTCGGTGTCGGAGGTGTAATCGCGATGGTGCTCGGAGCTCTCTTTCTGGTGCAGTCGCCGATCACGGGCATGGGCGTAAGTCTGTGGACGGCGCTCGGAGTGGCCATACCGTTTGCAGTGATCGTCATCGTGCTAATGCGCCTGGTGATGCGCTCGATGACCTGGAAGCAGGCGACCGGCAAGGAAGAATTGATAGGCGAAGAGGGCGACGTCACCGAGCCGATCGATGCGAGCCACCCGGCGGGAATGATTTTCGTTCATGGCGAATTGTGGAGAGCCACGGCGCTGGGTGGGCAATCCATTTCCAGGGGCGCGCGCGTGCGTGTGAGAAAAGTTTCAGGCTTGACGCTGGAAGTCGAGCCGGTGGAAGTTAAGCCGGGCGGAGTGCGACCGATCGTGACATCGAGTTAGCGAGCAAGGCGAAACGGGTAATCGGAGGAGCTAGAAAATGGACATTCCCATGTTCGGCGTTGGCATCGCGATCATCATCATACTGATCTGGTTCTTCAATTCCGTTTACGTCATCAAGGAATGGGAGCGCGGGGTGGTGCTGCGCCTGGGCCGCATGCTGCCGCATGCCAAGGGCGCGGGCCTGAATCTGGTCTTCTACCCGATCGATAAACTGACCAGGATTTCGCTGCGCATCGAGACGCTGGATGTGCCGCCGCAAGATGTGATCACGCGCGATAACGTCTCCGTGAAAGTGAACGCGGTCTGCTATTTCCGGGTGGTGGACGCGAACCTGGCGCTTTCGCAGGTGCAAAACTATTTATATGCCACCTCGCAGCTCGCGCAGACCACTTTGCGCAGTCTGGTGGGGCAATTCGAGCTGGACGCAATTCTCTCCGAGCGCGAAAAAGTTAACTCCAAGCTGCAACTAATCCTTGACCAGGATACCGAGCCCTGGGGTATCAAGGTAACGAAGGTTGAGGTCAAGCAAGTCGACATTCCGGAAAATATGCAGCGCGCCATCGCCAAGCAGGCCGAGGCCGAGCGCGAACGCCGCGCCAAGATCATTCACGCCGAGGGCGAGTTCGAGGCTTCGAACAAGCTGGCGGAAGCCGCGGCCGTGTTGCAGAAAGAACCGGCGGCAATTCAATTGCGATATCTGCAGACGCTGACGGAAATCGGCGTCGAAAAAAATACGACCATCGTTTTCCCGCTGCCGATCGACGTGGTCAACCAGTGGGTGAACGCGCTCGGAAGGAAATAGCACGAATGGCAGGGGGAGGAAGACGCGGGGGGGGCGACCGGGTACTCGAGAGCCGGCATCTTGTGGGGCTGTTTCTCGGGGTGGTTCTGCTTTGCGGAGTTTTTTTCACTCTGGGCTACGTGATGGGCCGCACGCAGTTTTCGGGGTCGGTCCATGCGGCGGAGACCACGGTGAAGGCTGCCGGACCTGTTTCCGCGGCCACGCGCGCGAAGGAATCCGGCGGCGGTTCCGGGGCGCCCGCTCCGGGCGAATGGGATTTTTACACCAAGAAAGACGACGATCATCTCGACCCGGCCGCGAATTCTCCGGCGAATTCGTCACCTAGAACGCCGGCGTCCGTTCCTGCCGTTGCCAGCCGCACTCCCGGCGCTCCGCCAGCGGCTG
>JBAVQT010000536.1:0-5260 GCA_049694295.1 Candidatus Acidiferrales bacterium | reverse complement strand
GCATCCGGCGGTTCGACGCTGGTGGGAGCGGGTGGCGCGGCTTTGGATCGAGCGGACGCCGGCGATTTTGGCAGCGCGACCGGCGGAGCGGCGCTCGAGGGACCGGACGCGGCGAACGCGAATTCGTCTTCGAGAAGTTTTCAGATGCTGGTGGATTTCCTGACGCGGAACGCGGCAGCGATGTTGGGCGGCATGGCGGACCCGCGAACGGGACAGGCGTTCCTGGATCTGGAAGGCGCGCGGGAAATGATCGATATGCTGGACGCGCTGCGCGAAAAAACGCGAGGAAACCTGTCGAAGGAAGACGACCAATTGCTGCTCGAAGTGCTGGGAAGCCTGAAGCTGACGTTTATGGAGGTCTCGAAAGCGGCGGCGGAGCAGATGGCCAAGAAGGCCGGAAAAAAGGCGTAAGGTACGAATCGCCAGTAGCTAGTGAGTAGTGGCTGATGGCTGGTTGAAGCGTCTCGCGGCTGGCGTTACCTGACATGCTTGCCGCGAGATTGTGACGAGTTGAGCGGGCGGGATTCCCACCGGGATGAAATCCATTCAATTGACGATTTTAGGTTCGGGGACGTCGATGGGCGTGCCGACGCTTGCGTGTCACTGCGCGGTGTGCGAGTCGGCGGACCCGCGAGACAAGCGAACGCGGCCTTCGCTGCTGGCGAGTTGGGATGGCCACAACGTGGCGATCGACACTACGCCGGACTTTCGCGCTCAGGCCATGCGCGAACGGATGGAGCGGCTGGATGCGGTGATCTACACGCATGCGCATGCGGACCACATTCTGGGACTCGATGACATACGTCCGTACAATCTGAAGCAGGGTGGCGCGGTTCCGGTGTATGCGTCGGCTGCGACTCTGGCGGTGCTGCGAAGGACGTTTGCGTATATCTTTTCGGACGCGCCGTCGGAGAGCACCTTGCCGGGCGTGGAGCTGCACGAAGTGACGGGACCGTTTGGTCTGTTCGGGATTTCGATCACGCCTGTGGAGGCGATGCACGGGTCTGAACCGGTGCTCGGATACCGGCTGGGAAGCGCGGCCTATTTGACGGATTTCAGCCGGGTGCCGGAGAAATCGAAGGAGCTGCTGCGCGGGCTGGATCATTTAATTTTGGACGCGCTGCGCTACGTGCCGCATCCGACTCATTCGACCGTGGAGCAATCACTGCGCCTGGTGGAGGAATTGCGGCCGAAGCAGGCTTGGTTCACGCATGTCTGCCACGATCTCGGTCATGAGGCGACAAACGCGAAGCTGCCGGACAACGTGCGGCTGGCGTATGACGGACTGAAGCTGGAAGCGCACGGATAATGGCGCTCGCGCGATTCAATTCGGCGGAGGAGTGGGCGCGCGGAGCGGGGGCGGCGCGATCATCGGTGTTGACCGTTGGAAATTTCGACGGAGTGCACCTGGGGCACCAGGCGATTTTGCGGCGAGTGGTGGGATGCGCGCGCGGGATGGATGCCAGAGCGGCAGTGCTGACATTTTATCCGCATCCGGCGCGCGTCTTGCGCGGAGAAGATCAAGCGCCGCGGCTGATCGAAACGCTGGAACAGCGGCTGGCCGGATTCGAGCGGATGGGCGTGGAAGCGGCGCTGGTGCTGCGATTTGATGCGGAGCTGGCGCGCGTGGAGGCTGAAGAGTTCGTGCGGCGATTTTTGGTGGCGACCATGCGGGCACGCTCCGTGTTGGTGGGCGAAAATTTCCGATTCGGACATCAGGGGCGCGGCGACGTGGCGCTGTTGCGTCAACTGGGCCGGGAGTCGCAATTCCAAGTTGAATGCATCGAGCCGGTGCGCGAGCGCGGCGAAATTATTTCGAGCTCGGGGATACGGCTGGCGGTGGGCGAGGGCCGCGTGGAAGATGCTGCGCGCATGCTGGGGCGGCCGTTTGTGTTGGCCGGAGAAATAAAAACGGGTACGGGGATGGGAAGAAAACTGGTGGTGCCGACGCTAAATCTGGCGACGGTGCAAGAGCTGCTGCCGAAGCGCGGGGTATACGCGACGGGAGCGTTGGTTGGCGGACGGGAATATCGAGCGGCGACGAACGTGGGGATGCGTCCCACGTTTGATGGCGCGGCGCTGGCGATCGAGTCGCACCTGATCGGATTTTCGGAGACGCTGACAACCGGCTCGATGGAAGTGCGATTCCTGCGGCGGCTGCGCGACGAGCGGAAGTTTTCGGGGCCCGAAGAGTTGCGAGAGCAGATTTTGAAGGACGTTGAGAGAGCGGCGAAAGAAAGTTGAAGGTTCCGAGTTGAGAGTTGAAAATTGAGAGTTGAAGGCCAAGGCAACGGCCGTGCGCCGCGCGGCTACTAAGGAATTGATGAGGGGCCGGGAGATGACACTTGGGAAGGCAGTGGCGATCGTATCGGCGGCGATGATCGTCCTGACAGCTGCGCGGGCAAATTCGAGAGCAGGGGCGCAGCCGACATCCGCAGCGCAGCCCCCCGTCAGCGGACAAACTTCTTCGGGAGCGAATGCGGCGACAGGCACCGCCGCGACAAAATCGTACACGGTGACCGTAGATTCGGCGAAGGAATGGGTGGACTCGAACGTGGATTTGCGCGCGGGAGAAAAAGTGCGGCTGACGGCTTCGGGAACGGCAACCTATCCGGCGAATCCCAATGCGAAATCTGGTTCTACGGCGCCGCAGCAATTTGGTCCGGAGGGATTGGCGCGCGGATGGAAGGATTTGATTCATCAATACGGGGTGCCCGACGCGGGCCACGGAGCGTTGATCGCAAGGCTGGGATCGGGTGACGCAGCGCAGCCATTTTTGGTGGGCGCGAGTCTGGAATACACCGCGCCAGTGGCGGGGCGTCTTTTTCTGGGGATCAACCAGAGTCTGAAAGATGCGGCAGCGGCAACGGGAAGTTTTTCGGTGCTCGTGGAAGTGCTCGATGCGGGCGCGAATACGCCGCAAGCCAAGATGGTCGGCGGTCCGGCGGAGACGAACTTGCCGGGGATCAGTTCCGATCTGCTGGCGAAAATTCCACGACGCGTGAGCGATCCCAACGGGAAGCCGGGCGACATGGTGAACGTGCTGATCGTGGGAACCGAAGAGCAGGTGGTGCGGTCGTTTGAAGCGGCCGACTGGGTGAAGGTGGATAAGTCGGTGGGCGATACGGTGATGGCGGGGCTGGTGGCCAGCCTGGAGAAAAAAGATTATTTGACGATGCCGATGAGCACGCTGTTTTTGTTTGGGCGCGCGCAGGATTATGGATTCGCGCATGCGGAGCCGGTGCGCGTGGTGATGGCAAGGAATCACTTGAGGGTGTGGAAGTCGCCATACACGGTCGGCGGGCGTCCGCTGTGGTGCGTGGCGGCAACGCATGACATCGGATTCGAGCGTGACCAGCGGAACAATGGCGTGACGCACAAGATCGATCCGGCGATCGACGGCGAACGGGAATTTGTGAATGACACGCTATCGGGGACGGGCGACGTGATGGCGCGGGAACACGTGACGCCGCCCGATGCGCTTACGACCGCGAAGACAGCCACGGGCGGAGAGTTTCATTCCGACGGGCGAATTTTGGTGCTGGAGCTTAAAGGCAGTGATTAGTGATTCGTGACGAGAGGCGAGTGGCTGGTGATTAGTGCGAGGGCGCGCGCGGCTTGCTAATGGCGAGGCGAACTGATGGCAGTTCGAACAGTGTTGCAATTGGGCGATCCCAGATTGCGCGAAGTGGCGCTGGCGGTAAGGGATGCGCGGTCACCGGAAATTGCGGCGGTGGTCGAGGATCTAGGCGATACGCTGGCGCACTGGCGTGCCGCCACCGGATACGGGCGCGGAATCGCAGCGCCGCAAATCGGGGCGCGCTGGCGGGTGGTGTTTCTGCAATTGCCGGGAGCCGAGCCTTGGGCGCTGGTGAATCCTGAGATCACGCAGCGCAGCGCGGAAAAGATCGTGGTATGGGATGCTTGCCTGAGTTTTCTATCGATTTTCATGCAGGTCGAGCGGCACCGAGAAATCACAGTGCGGTACCAGGACTTGCGCGGCGAATGGCACGAAATTCAGGCGGGAGTGGAGCGCGATCTCGCCGAACTCTTGCAGCACGAAATCGATCATTTGGATGGAATTCTCGCCGTAGACCGCATCGCGGATATGCGGACGCTCTGCACGCGCGAGGAGTTCGAGAAGCGCTATCGAGCGTCGAGCCCCTACGCGATAAAACTCGCACTTTCGCCGCGAGCAAAATAGATTGCCGCGCTGACGGCGCGACAAACTCCTCTCATACCTTGCGAACTAACGACGGGGGTAGCTCGCTCAAGCGACTCCCGCGAGCTCAGCTAGTGGGTCGAGTGGCTCTGGATGATTTTGAGGATGTCGCTGTACATCACGAAGGCGAAGACGGCCAGCAGGAAGACCAGTCCGACCTGAACGAAGCGTTCCTTGACGGCAATCGAGAGATCGCGGCGGCGCAGGCCCTCGATGGCTAGCATCAACACGTGGCCGCCATCGAGGATAGGGATCGGAAGAAGATTTAGGAGGCCAAGGTTGACGCTGATGAACGCCATCAGGCTGAGCAAATCCATCGAGCCGCGCTTGGCGGCCTGTCCGGACATTTGCATGATGCCGAGCGGCCCCGCGAGATCGTGCATGGAAACGCGGCCGGCGAAGAGGCCGCCGATCACGCCAGCGATGTCGCGCGTGGACGTGTAGGTGGTCAAGGCGGCATCGCGCACTGCGACGGGAAAACCCTGGCGCTCGAAAAGATCCGGCGCCTTGCGAAGAATGCCAATCTGCCAGGACTGTCCGCCATCGGCCGTGGGCGCTTTGGCGGGCGTGACGTCGAAGGGGATTTCCTTGCCTGCGCGACGAACCACGAGATGCACGGGATGGCCATTCGCCTGCCGAATGGTCTCCGTCAGCTGAAACCAAGTGACGACGGGCTCGCCATTGGCAGCGATGATGACATCGTCGGGACGGAGGCCGGCCTTTTCGGCCGGGAGGCCCATGCCGGGCGTGTCAATAACGGCGGGAACTTCCGGATATCCCATCAGGCTGAACTCGGAAACGCGCGCGGGAATGGTTGCGGTAAGAGTCTGCTGGGCACCGGCGCGCGAAACGACGAGTGCGAGCGCACCGCCGGGTTGCAGCTTGGAGATTTCTTCCTCGACATTTTCCCATTTGGGAGTGGCCACGCCATTGACGGACAGAATGGTGTCGCCCGCGCGGACGCCGGAAATGTTCGCGGATTGGTCGACAGCCGAAACGACAGGTGCCTCGCGCGTGTAGCTGTCGTAGGGGATGCCC
>JBAVQT010000535.1:0-5461 GCA_049694295.1 Candidatus Acidiferrales bacterium | reverse complement strand
ACCCATGTTCAAGCCGAATTCCGGGCGCTGGCTCCGCTCATGCCCGCTCGATGACGATTGTGATGTGCAAAAGACTTCAGATTTTCGCCAGGTTGTGACGGAGTGCTTTGGATTGTTCTATCTACTCAGCGGACCCAAAGCGAACCTCGTGTCATGTTCTGGCCATCAGATTTCGCAGCCGGCACAGGTTTTATGCAGCCCCGGTGACGATTCACGGATTCAGTTGCGTTGCATAAACCTTGATCCAGTGATTCCGGATCCTCGCCTTGACCTGATGTCCATTCAAGTCGGAGACGATCACATTGGAGTCCTGCAACGGCATGTGACAATCGATACAATTATCGCGAATCTTCGCGCCCAACTTCACAAATTCGCCGCAGTCTCGATCCTGATGACACTGCAAACATTTTTCCGAATAAGATGCCGCGGCACGTTCGGGCGCATGGACATCGTGGCAGGTGGTGCAGGTCATCTGAGACGCTTGGTAGCAATGGCTTCTTTGCAGTAGAGCGACCTGATTGCCGTGAACGTCGACGCGCGCTTCCGCGTCGGGACGCGGCAGCATGACGTACTTCTCGAGTTGGTTTCCCGGGACGTACGAAAACGCCGGCGCAATCGCCTCTCCGATTCCGCCATGACACTGCGCACACACGTCAATTTGCCGATCCCGTGGCAGGCTCGCCGGATTCACGATGGAACCAGTGGCCGAAGAAACCGCGGCAAGTTTCGACTGCTCGTACTGCACATGGGCGCGGCCCGGTCCATGGCACCTCTCGCACGATATCCCGAGAACGAATCCAGTTTTCTTATAATAGTTTTCGCCTTTCTCCGATGGGATCGATTGAAAGTACGTGGCATGACAGGCGAGGCATCGAGGAAAGATCGGCCGGTCGAAATTCGCGATACCCTCAGTGTATCCTGGGCTATTGATCCAGGCTTTCAAGTCCGTCCAGTAAGATACCGGCAATTGAAAAAGCTGATCGCCCTTCCAATACAGATAAGTCTGGCCTTTATGTCCCGAACCCGTGACGATATCGATTCGCTCCGTTCGCGTCTGCTGGTCCGGAGGCTGCCAGAGCACGGCGGTCTCGTAAAATCCGCTCTCTCTGGCGCCCATGCGAAAATACAGGTCCGGATCGCTGGTCTTCAGAATATTTTCGCCGGCCGCAAATTTACCCAAGATGGAATCCTTGCTGGGAAGTTGGGATGTCAGGTGATGCGCAGTGCCGGCATAAGTCTTGCCGATTTCCTGGTGACACTCCTGGCAAGCAGCATCTCCCACGAAGTCGCGGCGAGAGGCCGGCGCTGCTGGGCCGAGGGATGTGTGGGCCTGGGTGGGATGGATAGGTTCGGTCTGCTGTGGAACCGCAGGTCTTCCGGTTGCAGCGACGAGAGCAGCTGCACAAGCCAGTGTCACGACCATGCCGATGAGCTTCGTTGTTGCCATGAAAACTCTATCCCGCGCGACACGTTAGCCGATATCGTATTCGCTTTCAATGCGAATACAAAGCGGGCGAAACGATTCCTGCGCCGCCGTTATATTCGAACGACTGTGATATGATCGCGCTTCAATTCTTCTGAAACTAAAGGCATTTCTGGTTTGACGGACCAGCCGGGCAGGCATGGAAATTTGCCAACGAACTCCTTTCGTCAATCCAAAAAACATCGAAGCAGAGGGAAAATGAGAACATCGACGATGTTTAAATTGGCGATCGTCGCCGGAATTTGCCTCAGCCTCACTCGCCAAGCACCGGCGCAGGCTCCACAGAATCCTACGGCGGATCTCTTGGTCGAACTCATTCGTGTGAATACGAGTAATCCCCCCGGGGATAACAGAGAATTGGCGGAATTGCTGGCGAAGAAGTTTCGCGCGCTCGGCGCCGAGGTTGAGATTGTTCCCACGCCGGAAGCAGGGAGAGTTCACTTCATTGCACGAATCAAAGGCGATGGATCCAAAGCGCCGGTGCTGCTGGCGGCGCACGCGGACGTGGTGGGAGTGGAGCGCGACAAGTGGACCGTGGATCCATTTGCGGGGCAAGTAAAGGATGGCTACATTTATGGGCGCGGAGCAATGGATTTTAAAGGCGGCATCGCCGTCTTCGCCGAGGCGGTGATGGAGTTGCTGAAGAATCACGTTCCGCTGCACCGCGATGTTATTTTTCTTTCCGAGGCGGATGAAGAAAGCGGCCCCTACGGAACCAGTTGGCTCGCCGAATCGCATTGGGATCTGATGAATTGTGAATTCGCTTTGAATGAAGGCGGATGGATCGTGGAGAATGCGAAGGGTGAGGTGCAGTACGTGAGCATTTCCACGGGCGACAAGGTGTCGATCCCTCTGATCGTTACCGCTAACGGAACATCGACGCATTCTTCGATGCCGAGGCCGGACAGCGCCATTTTCATTTTGTCGAAGGCGATGGCGAGGCTCGCGGATTACGAAACGCCGGTGGAGTTAACTCCCAGCACGAGGGAGTTTTTTGAAACCCTCGCGAAGACGAGCGAACCGCCGCTCTCCAAATATTTCGACGACCTGGTGAACAGCACGGATCCGCAAGTGATCCAAGAGGCGAGCCGGGAAATCAGCAAGAACGCGTTGCTGCACGCAATTATGCGCAACACGTTCGCCCCCGTTTTTCTCAAGGCGGGATTTCGGGGCAATGTGATTCCCGGAACCGCGGAGGCGACTCTTAATCTGAGGGTCATTCCGGGGGCCGATCTGCAAAAGTTCATTGCGGAGATTCGTGAAGTGATCGACGACCCGCGCGTGGATGTTTCACTTCCTTCGGGGGACAACCCTGAGGCCGCGCGAGTCAAGAAACTTGTGGAAGAAGCCGCGACTTTGAAGTCGTCGAGCACAAACACCGATCTCTACCGGGCGTTGGAGGCTGGCGCGCAATCGGTGTGGCCGGGGAAGCCTGTTACGCCCTACCTCTTTCAGGCGGGCACAGATGCAATTGCGTGGCGGAGCAGAGGCGTTCCTGTTTACGGCATCTATCCGTATCCGATGACGGCGGAAGATTTGACGCGTATGCACGGAAACGATGAGCGGGTGCCGATCGAATCACTGGAACAGGGAACGGAAATGATTTACAAGACGCTTGTCCGGGTTGCGTCGCAATAGAAATGGGAGAGAGATTTCTGCGGGAGCGCCGATCTGAAACTCCCGTAAGCCGCTAAAATACAGGCACCAAAACGTTTCGGTGTATTGGCCCACTTCTTTGCCCCTCACTTCAACTCTGCTATGATTTAACCATGATGACTCCCGCCTCCGCCCGAAACGACCGGGGCATGGTGGTCTTTGGGGAATTCTTTTTCGATTTAGTTTTCTATAACCTGCCAAGGGTTCCGCGGATGGGCGAAGAGGTGAAGACCGCGAGCTTCGCGCGGTTTCCTGGCGGCGGCTTGGCAACAACTGCATTAGTAGCGTCGGGATTAGGAACTCCGGTCAATGTGGTCACCCGGGTCGGCCGGGATGCAATCGCGAGCCCAGAGTGGCGGAAGCTGATTCAGCACGGCATTACCACACACGGCTGTGAAATCGACCCGCATTTACCAACTGCGATTACCGTGTGCGCCGCGTGTGAAGGCGATCGCATGATGATCACTCACGACAAAATCAATGTGCGACTGGAAAGACTCTTGGCGCGGAGTGGTGTGCAGAAGCAGTTGCGGAGAGGGTATCACCTGCATATGGCGTGTGCGCTGTGGCCTCCCCGTGTGTGGATGACGGCGATTCGCAAAGTGCGCCAGCGAGGCGTAACGGTCTCAGTGGATTTGGGATGGAACCTCGAGGTGTTCGGGTCTCCGGGATTTCCATCTCTCCTGAAGGAATTGGAATTTACGTTTCCCAACGAACCAGAAGCAATGGCCATGACCGGAGAAAAGACGGTGGAAGCAGCCGCAAAAAAGTTGGCACGCTGGGTCCGGATTCCCGTCGTTAAGCTTGGTTGCGATGGGTCTCTGGCCGTTCGCGATGGAAAAATCATAAGGATGAAATCGATGCCTGTACGGTCGGTGGATGCGACAGGATCAGGCGATGCCTTCAACGGTGGCTTTCTTCATGGCTACCTCGCCGGGTGGCCACTGGAAGAGTGTTTACGGGCCGGCAATATTTGCGGGGCACTCGCAACGACCGGCGCCGGAGGATCTTGTGCAATTCCGACGCGGGAGAGACTGAAGAAGTTGATGAAGAAGCTCCGCTGAAACGGAGTTGAGGGACGGGGACGCGAAATTGCAGCGCGCTGCGAAAATTGGGGTCGGGACATGGTTACGGAGGAGATAGCGCCATCATGAAGATTACGCTGATCGGAGGAGCGGGGGTTCGGACCCCACTGTTGGTCCACGGTCTCGCGGGGCTTGGCGGCAACGTGCGGCTGGACGAGTTGGCGTTGTGGGACATCGATCCTGAACGCGTGAAAATTATAAAGAGGGTTGCAGAATCGATGGGCCAGCGAAGGGGACTACGCGCCCGGCTCACAGCTTATTCCAGCCCCGAACGCGCCCTGGAAGGAGCGGACTACGTCATCACGAGTATTCGCGTAGGTGGTATCGATGCGCGAGTCAAAGACGAGGCGATTGCGCTGGCCCATGGGCTGGTTGGCCAGGAAACGGTGGGCGCAGGCGGCTTCGCATGCGCTATGCGGAATTTGAATGCAATGCTGGAATATGCACACCTGATTGAACGGGTCGCTCCGCGCGCGACGGTCATCAACTTCACAAATCCAGTTGGAATCATTTCGCAGGGGCTATTGAATCACACCGGAGTCGATGTCATCGGCGTATGTGATACTCCTTTAGAGACGTTTGAGGCGATCGCCCATGCGCTCAACCGAAGTCCGTTTGGACTGCGATTCGACTACCTCGGATTGAATCATCTGGGTTGGGTACGCTCGATTCGCGATGAGGCAGGCGCGGAACTGCTGACCGCGGTGCTGTCTTCTTCCGAGATCATTCAGAAATGCTATCGGAGCGGCCTTTTCCCACCAGCGTTTATTCAACAACTGGGGTTGCTGCCCACGGAGTACCTCTACTTTTATTATTTCCCGGAAGCCGCGTTCAAAAACACGAAGCGAAGCGGTCAAACACGCGGGCAGGCCATCGCGTCGATGAACACACGGCTCTTTCAAGAGCTGGCACAGGCGCCTGAGTCGAAGCTAATCCAAATTTATGAAGATTACCTCCGCGAACGGAACGCCTCGTACTTTAGCATCGAGGCGACGGCCGGTAAGTGGCGCAAAGAAAATCAAGAACTCTACTCGGAGTTTTCGGGTTACGAGCGAATTGCGCTGCTCGTTTTGCAGGCGCTACACGCGGAGTCGCCGTCTTTGATTCCTCTGACGATTCGCAACGGCAGAGCGCTGGAGAATCTCGATGCCAATGACGCAGTGGAACTACCGTGCGAAGTCTCTTCTCGCGGTGTTCATGCGCTCGCGGTGGGGAACGCGCCCGAAGCGGTTCGTCC
>JBAVQT010000534.1:0-5273 GCA_049694295.1 Candidatus Acidiferrales bacterium | reverse complement strand
GCGCCCAACCGGTTCGCTTGCCGCGCTTGCTGGGCAGGCATAGAATGGCGGGAGAATCACGAGGGCGCAGGCTGACGCGCGGTGGATCCGCGAAGAAGTAACCCGAAAATGACCCAAAAGCTGAGATCGCAATCGGCGGAAACGGCTGCGGCGGAGCGCAAACCCACTGCGGCGGAGCTCGCCTGGGAGCGGGACACGCTCGCGCCAGCTCTGGCGAAGCCCGGCGAGCGGGCACCGGAGTTTACGACCGTGTCAGGATATCCGATCCGGAGACTTTACACTCCCGCGGACCTGCCGGACTGGAATGCGGAAAAAGATTTGGGCCTCCCGGGCCAGCCGCCCTATACGCGCGGGATTCATCCCACGATGTACCGCGGAAAATTGTGGACCATGCGGCAGTTCGCCGGATTCGGAACCGCCGAGGATACCAACCAGCGATTTCGCTATTTGCTTTCGCAGGGGCAGACGGGACTTTCGGTGGCCTTCGACCTGCCGACGCTGATGGGATACGACTCGGACCATGTCCTGGCGGAAGGCGAAGTCGGAAAATGTGGCGTGGCCATCAGTTCGCTGGCGGACATGGAAGTGCTGTTTGACAAGATTCCGCTGGCCGACGTGACCACTTCGATGACTATCAATTCGCCGGCGTCGGTAATCTGGGCGATGTATCTGGCGGTGGCGGAGAAGCAAGGCGCCGACTGGAAAAAGATATCGGGCACGCTGCAGAACGACATCCTGAAGGAGTATATCGCCCAGAAGGAGTACATCTATCCGCCCGAGCCGTCGATGCGGCTGGTGATCGATACGTTCGAGTTTGGAGCGAAGCACACCCCAAAGTTCAATTCCATTTCGATCAGCGGGTACCACATTCGCGAAGCGGGATCGACGGCCATTCAGGAGCTGGCCTTCACATTGCGCGACGGAATCGAGTATGTGGATTGGGGCATCCGGCGCGGGCTGGACGTGGACGATTTCGCTTCACAGCTTTCGTTTTTCTTCAACGCCCACAACGATTTCTTCGAGGAGATCGCCAAATACCGGGCCGCGCGGCGAATCTGGTACCAGACGATGAAGGAACGCTTTGGCGCGAAGCAGGCGCGCAGTTGCGCGCTGCGATTCCACACCCAGACGGCGGGATGCTCGCTCACCGCGCAGCAGCCGTACAACAATGTGGTGCGGACCGCGTTGCAGGCTTTGGCGGCGGTGCTAGGCGGGACCAATTCGCTGCACACCAATTCGCTGGACGAGGCCTGGGCGCTGCCAACCGAATTTGCCGCCACGCTGGCGCTGCGCACCCAGCAGATCATCGCGTACGAAAGCGGAGTTACGAATACGGCGGATCCGCTGGGGGGATCGTATTTCGTCGAAGCGCTGACCAACGAGGTCGAGCGCGGCGCCTGGGATTACATCGAGAAAATCGACGCTCTGGGCGGAATGGTGGCGGCGATTGAGCGCGCCTATCCGCAGCGGGAAATCGCCGAAGCGGCGTATCAGTATCAGGTCGCCGTGGACCGCAAGGAAAAGATCATAGTGGGCGTCAACGATTACGTCAGCGAAGAACGCGCGCTCGAAACTCTGCAGATTGACGAGACCGTGGCGCTGCGGCAGGGCGATCGGTTGCGAAGGCTGCGCGCCGAGCGATCTGGCGAGGAAGTGCAGCGTCGCCTGGCAGCCCTACGCAAAGCAGCAGCGGGAAAAGAAAACACCATGCCGTATATCTACGACGCGGTGAAAGCGTATGCCACGCTCGGCGAGATTTGCGACGCCCTGCGCGACGTGTTTGGGATATACGAGGAAGTCGCGTTCACTTAGGCGCGGAACGAAACGCTCTATCGTCTTGGCTTCGAACACAAGCAAACCCTGACAATTCAGCGAAAACTGCCAAGGAAACCGCACGTACCATGCCGGGTTTCTTCGCGGCATCGCGGCGCGCCCCTGGTTCCGCATTTGCGGAGGCTGCGGATTGACAGCGAGGCGGCGACAGGCGTACTGTCAGCACCGTTTGGCTCGCTTCACGCGCATCCGGCGTGACCAGCATGCCTGGCAAGCTTTGGCAGTGAACTGGCCGCAAGAGAAAATCAAGTCAACTTGACTCCGCTCTTTCGGCTCGGAAGAGAACCTCGCGACACCTCGGGCCAGCAGCGATCGCCGGCGATCGGCGAAACTCAAATTCAAACGGAAATTCGGGAGGAAAGTGATGATGAAGGGCACACGAATGCTTGGATGGGCTTGTACGGCGGCGCTGGCACTGGCATGTACCGGCGTGGCATACGGGCAGAATGACAAGATGGAAAAACCGGTGCTGTATACCTACGTGGCGGAGTGGTCCGCGCCGCGAGCGCAGTGGGGAGACATCGAAAAAGGCGATTCCGGAGAAAAGACGGCGATAGATAAGATGCTCGCTGACGGGACGATCGTGGCCGCCGGACAATTCAAAACTATCGTTCATCAAGAGGGTGGGGCCACCCATGGAAGCTGGTTCCAGGCAACCTCCATGGCCAACCTGCTGAAGGCGCTCGATGCCGTAGTCGCAACTGGAAGAGCGAATGCTCCGGTGTACGCGGCGTCCAAACACTGGGACTACATCTTTCAGAGCCGGCAGTACAACGGAAAGGCCGGATCGTACGACAAGGCTTACCTGCGGGTGAGCACCTGGACGGTAAAGCCCGGAAGCGGCGACACAGTGGAACAATTCGAGAAGAACTTCATGGTTCCGCTACTCGACAAGCTCGTCGCGGATGGGTCAGTCGCGTGGTACCAGATCGACGAGGAAGCAATTCACACATCCACTCCCGGCATGATCGACTTGGCCATCGTCACTCCTGACGGGGCTGGCTTGGACGCATATTATGCGGCGTTGGAACAGGCGGAAAAGAAAGACGGATTCGCGGGAGAGGCGTTCGATCAGGCGGTTGATGAGGCGGCCCACCGCGACTCCCTGGCGGTCGTATCGTTCGTCAAGAAATAGCCGAGGGCTGGCGTTTTTGGCGCTGGGGTAGCTTCCTGCTCTGCCAGATGCGCTGAGATCTGCGTGACCGAAAGGCGCTCCGAGCGATCGGGGCGCCTTTTTCTTTTGGGGGCTGGCCGCAACGCACAGTCTCAAGCCACGGCCTGCGCCGGATGGACGTGGATGAAACTTGCTTCGGAAAATTCGCTTGGCAAAGTATGCTATCGTGAGCGATTTGAGATGCGCGCGCGCATCCGCATTGTGGATCGTCGCGCTACCAATAGAGTGAGGCGGAACGTACATGAAGAAGAGCTACAACGGCGTGGCAGTGCCGGCCCACGGGCAGGCGATCGAATACGCGAACGGCGAATTTCGAGTGCCCGACCGGCCCATCATTCCGTACATCGAGGGCGACGGCACGGGGCGCGACATCTGGAAAGCGTCGGCGCGTGTATTTGACGCCGCGGTGGAAAAAGCTTACGGCGGGAAACGGAAAATCGCGTGGCTGGAAGTGTTTGCGGGCGAGAAAGCGTTCAACCAGTTTAAAGAATGGCTGCCGGAAGACACCGTCGATGCGATCCGCGATTTTCGCGTGGCCATCAAGGGCCCGCTGACAACTCCGGTGGGCGGCGGGATCCGGTCGTTGAACGTGACGCTGCGCCAGACGTTGGATTTATATGCTTGCGTGCGCCCGGTCCGCTATTTCGCGGGAGTTCCCTCCCCCGTGAAGGAACCGGAGCGCATGAACACCGTGATCTTCCGCGAAAACACCGAGGACGTGTATGCGGGCATCGAGTGGAAGTCGGGAACGCCGGAAGCGAAGAAACTGATCGATTTTCTCAATGTGGAAATGTTGAAGAGCGGCAAAAAGCAGGTGCGCGCGGATTCCGGCGTGGGCATCAAGCCGATTTCGCCGACCGGAACGAAGCGCCTGGTGCGGCGCGCAATTCAATACGCGATCGAACATGGCCGGCGCGTGGTGACGCTGGTGCACAAGGGCAACATCATGAAGTTTACCGAAGGCGCGTTTCGCGACTGGGGATACGAATTGGCAGTGGCGGAGTTTCGCGGCCAGGTGGTGACCGAGCGCGAAAGCTGGATTCTGGGCAACCAGGATAAGGACGCCAACCTGACGCCGGAGCAGAACGCGGCGATGATCGAGCCGGGTCTCGAGCAGGCACCCGACGATTTTCGAAAGAAAATCATGGCCGAAGTGAACCGGACACTCGCAGAAATCTACGCGACGCACGGAAAGGGCCAGTGGAAGCAGAAAGTGCTGATCAACGATCGGATCGCGGATTCCGTGTTTCAGCAGGTTCTCTTGCGCGCGGATGAATATGAGGTGTTCGCCACTCCCAATCTGAACGGAGACTATCTCTCCGACGCGTGCGCGGCGCAGGTCGGCGGCCTCGGAATGGCGCCGGGATCCAACATTGGCGATGGATTCGGCGTTTTCGAGGCCACGCACGGAACTGCTCCGAAATACGCGGACAAGGACGTGATCAATCCGGGGTCGGTGATGCTCTCCGGCGCGATGATGCTCGAATTCATGGGGTGGAAGGAAGCCGCGGCGCTGATCGAGAATGGAATCGCACGCACGATTCAGCAGAAGCGCGTGACCTACGATCTGGAGAGGCTGATGCAGGGGGCGACCAAGCTGAAGACGTCGGAGTTCGCCACGGCGATCATCGAGAACATGCAGAGCGTGGCGACGGCGCGATAGCGCGCCAAAGCTCGGTTCGCGAAGTTTATGGGGCAGCGTGATTCTTTGAAATCATAGAAAGCTATAAGGAGAACCAAATGCGAAAGAAGGTGACGGTAGTGGGCGGCGGCTTTGTGGGCTCGACGACTGCCCAGCGGATTCATGACGCGGGCCTGGCGGACGTGGTGCTGACGGACATTTTGGATGGCGTACCGGCGGGCAAAGCGCTGGACATGGCGGAATCCGCGCCAATTTTGGGAACGGACGCGCAGGCTGCGGGAATCTCGACGGCGGGCGGGGATTACCGCGAGACGGCGAATAGCGACATCATCGTGATCACCGCGGGCTTCCCTCGGAAGCCGGGAATGAGCCGCGACGATCTGCTGAAAGCAAACTACGACGTGATCAAGATTGTGGTGGAAGCGGTGGTGAAACTCTCGCCCGGTGCGATTCTGATCGTCGTCACGAATCCGCTGGATGCCATGGCGCAGGCGGCGTTCAAGATCAGCGGATTTTCGAAGAATCGAGTGATTGGCATGGCGGGAGTGCTGGATTCAGCTCGCATGAGCACGTTCGTGGCGCGGGAACTGAACGTATCCGTCGAAAACGTGCACTCGTTTGTCC
>JBAVQT010000533.1:0-6630 GCA_049694295.1 Candidatus Acidiferrales bacterium | reverse complement strand
ACAGTCAGAAACTTAGCAGCAGCGCCACTGGGAAGCAAACCCGCGCGCGCTCTCTCCGCAACTGGCGCCAGAGCTCCATCCGGTCGCCCTGAATAATCAGATAAGTATGGATCGGCCAAGGTTTCTTGGTCGTATGCACATCGCTCCTGCTCTTCCCCATCAGCCGGGCGACCATATACAATGTGGCGACATCCGAACTGGAGAGAGGTCTTTAATATGACCAACAACGAGAAGGAACTTATAGCTGCTCTCGAAACCGACATCCTCGCATGGGAATCCGAAGTGCAGTTCTTTGAAAACTTAGTCCACGACATCGCGTTCTTGGGACGCGCACCAATCTCAGGCCGGGACTACGCTCGCGGTCTGCGCCAGAGAATCGCCGATCATCGGGCCCTGGTTCAAAAAGTCAAAAAAGCCTAGCGGGTGTTAACCGCGCCGCTTGCGCCACCGTTGCCCAACAGTTCGCGTGCGCTCGCCGCCAATTGCGGTTAGAATCCCCCCAATATTTGGGGAGAGCCATGCCCTACAAATTTGATTTCGACCGAACGAACAGGATAATCCGGTGTTCTATCGAAGGGTTGGTAACCGACGAAACTCTAAAGGACTACTACCTCGCCATCGCCAAATTTGGCGAATCGAACTCGGGCTATCGGGGCATTTTTGATATGTCCGCGGTGACCCACGTGAATATTTCAACTCAAACCATCCGCGAACTGGCAAACCTGCCCCCGGCTCTGCCTCAGCCCGATCTACCCCGATGCATCGTCGCTGGCACCTCGGAATTATTCGGACTCGCGCGAATGTTTGACCTTCAGGGCTCGGCAACCCGCCCCAACCTGCATGTGGTCCGCACCGGACGCGAAGCGCTCGCAATTCTGGGCATCACCGACGCGAAATTCGAACCTTAAAAAGCGCCATTTCCGCCAGTTGTACAAAAACCCCGCCTTTTGTCGCCAAAAGTCCCCGCCGGAAGGCCATTTGCACCCTGTTTTAAGGTCAACCTACTTGACCTAGTTACGTGCCTGTTTTGACCCCCTCTAATTTCGCTTTTTCATCGCCCGCTACCTAACCCGGCTCTCCGCACCCTGCGTCGCAACCTCCGCGCATTTTTCGCAAACTGCGTCGCCATTTTTCCGCCGCGAATTTGCTAGACTCTCTACCCGGGCGTCGGTCTCAGGCAACTCTAACTTTGCGTCAACCATTTCGACTCCAAGGAGCCTTTTGATGAAGAGATTTCTCAGCACATGCTTAGTTGCCGTGCTGTCGTTCGCAACGCTCGCTCTCCGCGCCAACGCGCGCCCGCAAGATAAGGACGCGAAGCCGGCCGCTTCCGATGCTAAGCCTGCGACTCCCGCGCCTTCCGCCGAAGTTCCCAAGGAAGAATCTTCCGTTACCGACCACACCATCAAAATCGGCGGCCAGACGATCCCATACAAAGCCACGGCCTCCACCATCATGCTCAAAAATGACAAGGGCGAACCCATCGCGCTGGTTTTCTCCGTCGCCTACACCCGCAGCGATGTCAAAGACCTCAGCCAGCGTCCCGTCGCGTTCCTTTACAATGGCGGCCCCGGTTCCTCTACCATTTGGCTGCACATGGGCGCGTTTGGTCCTCGCCGCGTCATCACCGCCGATGCCGCCAACACCCCTCCTCCACCGTACCAGCTGGTGGATAATCAAGATTCCCTCCTCGATAAAACCGACCTCGTTTTCATTGACGCTATCGGCACTGGCTTCAGTCGCGCTGTCGGCAAATCCGAAAACAAGGATTTCTGGGGTGTCGATCAGGACGTCAAGGCCTTCGCGCAGTTCATCAACATCTACGTCACCCGCAACAACCGCTGGAACTCGCCAAAATTTCTGATCGGCGAAAGTTACGGCACTTTCCGTTCCGCGGCGCTCGGCAATTATCTCCAGTCCCACGATTCGATGTACCTCAATGGCATCGTGCTCATCTCCTCCGTCCTCGATTTAAATACTTTGCTCTTCAATGTCGGCCAGGACGCTCCTTACATCTACTATCTCCCGAGCTACGCCGCCACCGCCTGGTATCACAAGACTCTCAAAGACCGTCCCGACGATCTGCAAAGTTTCGTTGCTGAGGCTCGCCAGTATGCTCTGGGTGATTACGCTTCCGCGCTCCTGAAAGGCTCCACTCTTTCCGACGCCGAGAAATCCGCAGTCGCCAAAAAACTCTCCTACTTCACTGGCTTGAGCGAGGATTACCTCACCAAAGCCGATCTTCGCGTCACGCTAGCCCAATTTATGATCGAGCTCCAGCGCAGCCGCGGCCTCACCATAGGGCGAATTGACGCCCGCTTTTCCGGCTATACTTACGATCTCCTCTCCGAAAACGCCGAAACCGACCCGCAGGGCAGCGCCACCGCCGGACCCTTCGTCTCGCTCTTCAATGATTACATCCGTCAAGACCTCAAATTTGGACAGGACATGACCTACGTGGTCGAGTCACTGGCGGTCAACTCGGGCTGGGATTGGAAACACGGCGAGAATGGCGGCGATCCCACTCCGCCCAACACGGAGGGCGATTTGATTCAGGCCATGATCGCGAATCCTTATCTCAGCGTGCAGGTTGAGAACGGATACTTCGATCTCGCCACTCCATTCCTCGCCACCGAGTATTCCGTGGATCATCTTTTCCTTCCCGCGAATCTTCAATCGCGCATTCACCTGGACTACTACACCGCCGGCCACATGATGTATCTCCATGACGCTGACCGCGCGCAACTGGTCCACAACATCGGCGGCTTCATCGATTCCGCTACCAAACGCTAGGCCATGAAGGGCGGAAAGCTGCTCACACACGGCTCTCCGCCCTTTTTCTTTTTTTCGCGGGCTCCGTCTTTACCCAAAAACTTATCTGATAAAAATTATGCGCCGCGCCGACGCCCGCTGTGACAAATCTGCGCATCGCGCCAATCCAAATTGTTGCTGCCGTGCTCTGTCTCGCCGCGCCATTCTCGTCGCGTCTCTCGGCAACGCAAGGCCGCGCCGCTGCAATACAGGCCTCGGCCGTAGGCGCCAGTCCGTTCGATGGAAACTGGTGGATGTCGGCGCCGAAATTCGAGCAGATTGGCTACGTCGAAGGTCAAGAGGATTGCGACTCATTCGCGCGCGGCATCGCGCCATCGGATCCGGACGCGACCGAGCCGCACCGCGCGTTTCTAAACGAATTTTATTCGGCCGATCCCGCGCACCGCACCGTCGCGGTCTACGACGCGCTGCATCAGGCTTGGACAAAACTCCACGATGCCAAACCGTCAGATGCCGCCAAACCGGATTCTTCCGCCGCTCAGCAGCCAGAACTTCACGGCGATTTCGACGGACTTTTCTGGCGCGACACCCGCCGTCCCGAACGGCTAGGTTTCCTCGAAGGCTACCTGGCCTGCTATGCGCACACCGCGCCGCGCCGGCGCGCTACCTATTCCAAATCCCCCGAAGATTATCTCAATCTGCTAGACACATGGTTTCACCTGACGGATCGCGAAGAAGACGTAGATCCCAAATTCGAAAACGCCAAAATTGCCGACGCCCTCTATCATTTCCGTGACCGCCGCTCCCGCCCGCATTTCTAGCGTGAATTAACAGTTGTTCGAAACCTGATTCGTCCGTAGCGACTTGTCAGTCTGCCGGCTTCGTATCGGGCGGCACAGCCGGCCCTTTGCCCTCGACGTAGTGGTCCATCCAGAATAGATAGCGCTCATCGCGATCCTGAATGAATAAAGGTCGGGTGAATTCGTGATATTCGCCCGGATAGATCACCAGCATGGTCGGCACGCCCAGCCGCTTCAGGCTTTGGTACATCTGCTCGCTATTAATCACCGGCACGTTCCAGTCAATCTCGCCTCCCATTACCAGCGTGGGCGTCTTGATTTCCGTCACGCGGTTGAAAGGCGAGAGCTTTTCCCACAGGTCGCGATGTTCCCACGGCAGTCCCAGCTCGATCTCGTAGTCCCTCGAATACAGATCGTGGCCCCAATTCGTTATGTTCAAAAAATCTCCCGCGTTTGAGATCGCGGCTTTAAATCGCGTGGTCCGCACGATGATGAAGTTCGTCGAGATTGCGCCATATGAATGTCCCATCACGCCGAGCCTGTCCGTGTCAGCGATTCCTTGCGCGATCGCATAATCCACGCTCGCCATGTCATCCTGATAATCCTTGTTGCCCCAGTCGGCGTAAATCGCTTTGCAGAAATCCTGGCCATATCCGGATGAACCGCGCGGATTCGGATTCATCACCGCGTAACCCTGGGACGCAAAAAGCTGCGCCAGAAAATTGTATTCGGCGTAATACGCCCACACCGGACCGCCATGCGGGATCAAGACCGTCGGATACCGCTGCCCCGCTCTATACCCCACCGGTTTGGTCAGATAGCCAGCCACCATGGTTCCGTCTTTGCTCTGAAAATGAACGTAGTCGACCTCGCCGCGATCGAGTTTTGACACCAGCGCATCATTGGTCTTCGTCAGGCGCGTAAGACCGCCCGCACTGCTGGCCGGCATCAGATAGATTTCGTCCGGACGCTCCGTGGTTCCGATCTCTGCGGCAATTGCGCCGCCTTTGCCCACCGAAAACGCGTCCACCATCAACCTGCCGGCGATAGGACGTGTGATTTCGCCGCCGCTTGGTGATACGCGCAACACGTTCTGCGTTCCGTCGTCGTCGGCGATGAAGTAGATCCATCTACCGTCCGCCGAAAATTTCGGAGCAGACACGTTGCGGTCCAGCGTCAACGTCAAAATCTTTTGCTCTCCGCCGCTGGCCGGCACGATGCCCAGATGAAACGTCGCGTACTGAAAGAGTTTCGGATCGATCTGCCGTGTGAACGCAATCCACTTTCCGTCCGGCGACCACGCGGGGGATCCATCGGTTCCATCGGTCGTGGTCACGTGCCGCAGGGTCTTGCCTTTGTCTGTATTCGCAGCGTCTACCGCCCAGATCGTTGAGTTGTAATTCATGTCCGGCTCTGCCGAGCGATTGCTGACAAACGCGATGGTACGTCCATCGGGCGACCACGCCGGACTCAAATCATCGTAATCGCCGGACGTGACTTGTGTCACTTTGCGATCCGCCACGCCAAATACATAGAGGTGCTTGCGACGGCGATCCAGATAGCCGATTTCATCTTCCTTAAAGTGCAGGCGGTCAATCACGTAGGGGTGCGGCTTGGGCTTGAAATTGTCGGGGTCCTTGCTCTTGGCCGCTTCGATTTCGTCCACGCTCGGATCCTGCAGCACCAGCACCAACCGGTCGCTCCCTGGCGCCCATTCAAAGTCGTCCACGTCCTGAATCGCGCTAGTCCACTGCGACGCTTCGCCGCCCTGACGATCCAGCGCCCAGACCTGCTTCTTCCCTTCCTCGCGCTCCGAAAGAAACGCCAGATACTTTCCGTCTGGACTCCATCGCGGATGCGAAGACGACACCGACTCCGCCGTCAGCGCAATGGGCTCGCCGCCGTCGGTCGAAATCATCCAGATGCGCTCGGTCTCTTTGTCGGCGCCCAAGTCCTCGGTCATCACTGCGTAGGCGACCCATTTTTCGTCCGGACTGAGCTGCGGGTCTGAAACGTACTTCATGCGAAATTGATCGTCCACCGTCACCGGTCGCTTGGAGCCGCCGCTATCGCCCTCCGACACCACTGCCGAACTCTGCGCCCCAGCCGTCCACGCCGTGCCCGCCATCAAAATGATAACCAACGCGAATTTGGAGAGTTTCATCACCAGGCCATCCTCCTGAAATCTTCCGCCGCCCGCGGTCGCGGAGTATATCAGACCGTGTGTGTGCGCGATCCTCCAGAAAAAAAGAAACGGGCAGAACATTTCGTTCGGCCCGTTTCGCGCAGCGATTGATCTGAGGCGGAGTGAAGTCCTCATCATCCGCCCGCACGTTTCGTTTACTTCGCAGGGTTCATCGTCAACGACTCGACGTGGATGGTGTCACCGTCCAGCGTGCCCTTGATCGTCACACTGTGTCCCTCGTGACCCGTCGCTTTCTCTTGCGGCTCGAGCACGTACACTTTTTTGTCCGCGGCATCGTAGAGCGCAAGCTTCGCTCCGTGATCCGACACGCACTTCTTCGTGCACGCGGCCTGATTCGCGGCAGCGCCCTTGGCTCCGCACATGTTGTCAGTGACAACTCCAGACCACGTCCCTTCAGTTCCCGCCGCATTAATTGGCGCCATCGCCAGACTTCCAGCAAACAACAACACCGCCGCATAAACCAGCGAACGCTTCAACATAGGTTCGTCTCCTTGTCGTGTAATCCGCGCACTTCGCACTCACTGCAACGCCCAAGCCGCAGCAACCTCACTTTGTCACCACGGCAAAGAATTGTCCAGCCAGTCAATGCGCGGGCCGAGGCGCCGCGTTGACACGCCAACCCTGCCACTTTACGCTGAGGGTGACATGCCCGACCCCTCTGGTTCGTCTTCGCGAATCGACACGCGTGCTCATCCCCACCTGTATGAAATCAACACCTGGGCATGGCTCGAGCAGCTCTCCTCAGATCTGAATCGCTCGATCAATCTCGCCCAGATTCCAGATTCTGAATGGGACCGCTTCGCGGAGCGCGGTTTCGACATCGTCTGGATGATGGGCATCTGGCAACGCAGC
>JBAVQT010000532.1:0-27601 GCA_049694295.1 Candidatus Acidiferrales bacterium | reverse complement strand
GTTCGGAGGCTCTCTGGCGCCAATGATTGCGGTGCTGCCGGAGCAAACACCGAAAAACGCCGCGGATTCCGATGTGCTGCGAAGCGCCGTGCGGACGGATGGGCAGGGGGGCTTCCTCTTTATCAATAATTACGTGCATAATCTGGCGATGCCGGAGCGAGATGGAATCAGCTTCCGCATTCTTTTGGAGAAAGAGACCGTAGAGTTGCCTCGCAAACCTGCGAACATCCCGGCAAGCGCGTACTTTATTTGGCCATTTAATCTGCCGTTGGGGTCCGCGAGAGGTCCGCGCTTGATCTACAGCACCGCCCAATTGCTGACCAAACTGGATGGGGTTGACTCGACCTCATATTTCTTTTTTGCGATTCCTGGAGTGACGCCGGAATTCGCGTTTGACCAAAAGACAACCGGCAAAATTACCGCGCCGGGCGCAACCCAAAACCGCGAAAATGGCACGCTCTACGTGGACGGCCTAAGGCCGGGCACGAATGAGGCCATCTCGATTAAGACTTCCGCAGGCAGGATGATTCACATCTTCATGCTCTCGGAAGCCGATGCGGAGAATCTGTGGAAGATCAAGATCGGCGGCAAGCAGTACCTGATACTTTCCTCCGCTGACGTATTCTTCGATGACTCAACTCTGTATCTGCGTTCACGAGACAATTCGGCGCTGGCATTCTCGATCCTGCCCGGCCTGACTGCCGAACCCAAGGCCAATACGCCGCTGCGGAAATCCGGCAGCGATGGCGCGTTCAACTCCTACACTGCGAGTGTGGCGCCTCGGACCTTTGATATTCACTGGGCGCAGTCGCAACCCGCCGGAGCCGCCGATCCGGTGCAAACGAGCGCGCTACAGCGGAAAGTGCCGGTCGCAGTGGTCCCGGATGAATCCGACTTCAAGAATGCAGCCAAATGGCAAATTACGATGCCTTCGAGCCCGATGGCGGGAGTGAGCGATGTGTTCCTGCGGATCGACTATACGGGCGATATCGGGCGGCTTTACGCGGGGCAGCGTATGCTGGATGACGATTTTTACCATGGCGCGATCTGGGAAGTGGGCCTAAAGCGATTTGCTCCGCTCACCGGCCAAAATCTCACTTTGGATGTTCTTCCCTTGAGGAAGGACGCGCCAATCTATTTCTCGCCCAAGGCTCGGCCGGACTTCGGATCGGCTACCCAGATTTCAGATGTGCAGGCCATCACGGCCGTCCCAGAGTATGAAGTGCGGATCACTTTCTAGGCCGCCCTGCGCTGCCGTGCCGAGTCTTGCTCGAAGAGCGGGCACTATTGCAGAATTCCCGAAGTTCTATTTCGAGAGGCACTCATGACGATCGAGAAATTGCGGCGTAAGCCAACCATCGCGCCGGTGGCGAAGCGCGCGATCACCAATCATTCCGCGCTCAACGAGGCCTACGACTACGCAAGGCCCAGCTCCTTCTCGCGCGGCATGCGCATCGATTTGGGCGAGACGACCATGTTGCTCATCTCCGGCACGGCGAGCATCGACGAGCGCGGAGTTTCACTTCACGTGGGAGACTTCCGAGCGCAATGCCGGCGCACGTTTCAGAACATCACCGCCCTTCTGGAATCCGAGGGCGCCAGCTGGAAGGACGTGGTGCGCACGAGTTGCTATCTGCGCGATATCGATCGAGACTATGCGCAATTCAATGAGGAGCGCACTGCATTTTATAAAGAGCAGGGTCTTGACCCTCTGCCGGCTTCCACGGGCATTCAGGCCAAACTTTGCCGCCCTGAACTGCTGGTGGAAATAGAAGCGATCGCGATGTTTCGCGAAATTTCCGAGGACTAGCGCGATGCAATTCGCCGACCGATTTAAAGTTGGCGTGCCATCGTTTCCGTGGCGCTTGGATCGCAGGATTCGGGCGTTCGGTCGATCAGTGCACGGGAGGTAAATGAAATGGAACTGCCCCGCAACAACGTCCGCAATTTGGTCCGACTTGGCGTGTCGCTTCTCGGCATTATCGCCGTGCTCCTGGCGCTTATTGTGGCCCGCGAAGCCTGGGCCAATAATCCGCGTCCGCACAAGGTGTCTGCCGCGACGAAGTCCGGCGACGCTCCCATCACGATTGACTATCCTCAAGACGGCTCGATATTCCCGCCAGACATTATTCCGCCGACGTTCATTTGGCGCGATCCGAACTCTGCCGCGACGGCCTGGGAAATTAAAATCACGTTTAGCGACGGCTGGAAGTCCATCCAAACGAGTTCTCGCGGCGAACCAATTCGCATCGGCAAGATCGATCCGCGATGCATTTCCGACACCAATAAGCTTCCTTCACTGACGCCTGAACAGGCTGCGGCGCACACCTGGACGCCCGACGCGGACACGTGGGCTTTGGTGAAGCAGCACTCCGCGGAGCATCCCGCAACCGTTGAAATCATAGGGATGAGCAAAGGCGCGCCGAGTGCAGAGGTGTCGCTAGGTCGCGCCACGCTAACTACCTCGAAAGATCCCGTGGGGGCGCCCATTTTCTACCGCGATGTGCCGCTGATGCCTTCCGAAGGAGCCCAGAATTTCATCCAGCCGCTCGCGCCATCCGCGTTGTATTTGATTAACTGGCGCCTTCGATTCATCGATCAGCCCGAAAGCCGGTTGCTAATGCACGACCTGCATACCTGCGCCAACTGCCACTCATTTGCCACCGATGGCAAGACCATGGGCATCGATATGGACGGTCCCAAGAACGACAAAGGTTTGTATGCCATCGTGCCTATCCGCGCGAATATGTCTATCCGCAACCAGGACATGGTTTCGTGGAATAGCGATATGAGCCTGGGGAAATCGCGGGTCGGTTTTATGTCGCAGGTCTCGCCGAACGGACGTTATGTAGTTTCCACTTTTGCGGGGATGGGACAGAATATTCCCAGCTCATTTTTTGTCACGAATTTCAAAGACTATCGATTTCTTCAGGTTTTCTATCCCACGCGCGGAATACTGGCGTGGTATGACCGCACCACCGGGCGCAGACAGCCACTCCCCGGCGCCGACGATCCGCGCTACGTGCAAACCGATGGCGTCTGGAGTCCGGACGGAAAGTACATTGTCTTCGCTCGCGCGGACGCGAAAGACCCTTATCCTGCGGGGCAACCAGCGCCTACTCACGCCAACGATCCCAACGAAGTGCAGATTCAGTACAGCTTGTATCGAATCCCGTTCAACGACGGAAAGGGGGGTGAAGCGCAGCCCATCGCTGGGGCGTCCGACAACGGCATGAGCAATAATTTTCCGAAGATCTCCCCGGATGGGCGCTGGATCGTGTTTGTGAAGTGCCGCAACGGCCAACTCATGCGGCCGGATAGCCAGCTCTATATCGTGCCGACGGACGGCGGGGTTGCGCGACGAATGCGCGCCAACACTTCACTGATGAATTCGTGGCACAGCTTTTCGCCCAATGGACATTGGCTGGTTTTTTCGTCCAAGAGCCGTTCGCCATACACACAGATGTATCTGACTCACATAGACGAAAACGGTCAGGATAGCCCCCCGATCTACATTGAGAATTCCACCGCGGCCAATCGCGCGGTCAATATTCCGGAATTTGTGAATATACCGCCCGACCAGATGCAGACCATCGATGTGCCGGCCTCCGACCTGTATCGAATTATCGACAGTGCGCTGGCTCTGCAACAAAAAGGGGACAATACGGGAGCGCTGGAGGAGTGGAAAAAGGCACTGGCGTTGGACCCCAACGACGCCCGGGCCAACAACGGAATCGCGGTCGCGCTTTCTGTCTCTGGAGATTCCGACAGCGCCATCACGTATTTGCAAAAGGCGACACAGCTGAGCCCGGATTTTTTCGAAGCCTACTACAATCTTGGGCTCGAGCTGGTGAAGAAGAACCGTCTGAATGAAGCCATCGATGCTTGGTTGAATGCAGTGCGGATCCGACCACAATTTGCGGCTGGCCACGAAAACCTCGGGTATGCGTACTATCTGCAGGGCAAGTACGCCGACTCTCTCACGCACCTGCGTCTGGCGCTGGAATCGGAACCTAACCGCGTCTCAGATCTCAATCTGGCGGCAAGCCTGCTGGCTACGTGTCCCGATTCCAACATTCGCAACGGCACCGAGGCTCTGGCCCTCGCGGATCGCGCGCAAAAACTCACGGATGGGCGAGATGCCGCGATCCTTGACACGTTGTCCGCCGCCTACGCCGAGGCTGGCCAATTTCCAAAGGCGATCGAAGTGGAGCAGCAGGCCGCAGCGGTGGCTGCACAGCAGGGAAAATCATCTCTAGCAAGTACGCTGAAAACTCACTTGAGCCGATATGAGTCGGGCGCGGCTTTGCGCGAACCGCCGGACCCGGTGTCGTTCTAAAATTGCCATGGGACAGGCGATGGCTTTTTCCGGGTGCCGAAGACCACCGGCGATTGCGCGGCAGGCTTCGTCAGCGTGACGCCAGCTTTCGCACAAAGTAGGGGTTTGGGGCGGCGCCGCGTCACATTCCAGAAACATGGCTGGGATTGCAGGTGGAGCGGTTCAATCGAAACGGCGCAGGCCGCAAATTTCCAGCGCGGCGTGGAACGCGAAGTCTGCGCCGGTGACCAGGTATCGCCGCCACAACCGCTTGGGCTCCTGCGACAAACGGAACAGCCACTCGAGACCGCGCTCGCGCATCCAGGCGGGCGCCTGGCGCAGCGCCCCTGCATGAATATCGAAGGCCGCACCCACGCCGAGGAGCACCGGCGCGCGGAGGCGATCGCGATGCGCGCTCATCCAGCGCTCCTGCTTCGGAGTGCCCAAGCCCACCCAGATGACGTCGGCCGCCGCGCACTCGATCTGCTGCACAATGCCGGCTTCCTCCTGCGCTGTGAGCGCGCGAAACGGCGGCGCGTAGGTTCCGGCCACTTGCAGGTTCGGAAATTGTGCTTGCAGCCGCGACGCTAAAGTTTCCGCGACGCCGGGACGACCTCCGTAGAAAAAATGGCGATAGCCGCGATGAGCGGTGACTTGGCAGAACGCCATCATCAACTCCGGGCCGTAGACGCGGCGACGCAGCGAGTGGCCGCGCCAGCGTCCCAGCCAGACCAGCGGCATGCCGTCGGGCACGACGAGGTCGGCAGAATTGAGAATCGCGCGAAATTGCGCGTCGTGCAGCGCTTCCGTGACGCCGTGCATTCCAGTCACCGCGATATAGTGGCAGCGCTCGCGGCGCGCGATCCAGGATTCAATCTCGGCGATGACGCCGGGAATCTGCAGCGCGTCCACGCGCACGCCCAGCACATGAAAAGAGGGTGGCTTGGTCTTCTCCGGAGTTGCGGGCATGTAGGCGTCCTTTATCGCGATGGGAACCTTGACACTGCGCCCCGAGGGTCTTGGAATTCCATTTAAGCAGTCTCCCGAACGTGGACGCCCGATGGTTCCGAGAGGCTTCTACCGCTTTGGTGACCCGCGAGCACGCCATCATAGATGTCCAAGAGCAATTTGCAATTGCGTTCCGCGGTGTATTTAGCTTCGTATTCAGCGCGAGCGGCGCGCCCCATGGTTTTCATTTCTTCCGGATGATCCCAGGCCCACTGCGCTTTCGCGGCGAGGTCGATCGGATCGCCAGGCGTGAAATGCAATCCGGTTCGACCATCGTGGACAATTTCGGCCAGCGCGCCGAGACGCGATGCAATTACGGGAACACCGCAGGCGTACGCCTCAGCCACGACCAACGGAAAATTTTCGTAGCAGATGCTGGGGACGACGAGGAACCGTGCGGAGCGCATCGAGGATGAGACCTGTCCCGGAGAAAGGCGGCCGGGCATGGTCACCGAGACGCAGGCATTCTGGTGAAGGCGTGTTTCGACTTCTTTAAGCAAGGGACCGTCTCCTACAATTTGCAGGGAGATAGGGTTGGAAAGCGCGGCCCAAGCCTCGGCTAAGACGTTCACGCCTTTTTCCGAGGAGCAGCGACCCACGAAAAGCGCGTATTCACCCCGGCCGCATCGCGATCCCGGGTCAGTGCGGACAAAATTCGGCTTGACCACGATGCGCTCTGGAGGCAAGCCGCCTTCGACGAATTTTCGGCGTGCAAATTCGGAAAGCGCGATGTATACGTCAACTTTTGTTTGCCAAGTTTTCATGGCGCGGTGGGCGGCCAGCATCGCGGCTACAGTCGCGGTGGCCGCGCGGCTGCTCCGGTAGCAAGCGTGGAGAACTCCGGGCCACGGCATCGAGCGCCCCAAGCACAATTCGCAGACAGCACCGTCGCGAAGAAAGGTTGCGCTCGGACACAGCAGCCGATAGTTGTGCAAAGTCTGCACCACGGGCACGCCTGCTTTCGCGCAAGCGTAGTAGGCGGAGGGAGAAATCAGCGGAAACGTATTGTGAAAGTGCGCGACGCCGGGCTTTTCTTGCGCGAGGAGTCTCTCAAAATCATGATAGGACCGGGACGACCACACCGTCTGGCACCCGGCCTTCAGAGAACGCAGCAGGGTGGACCCATCCAATTCATCATTATGACGCGAATAGCGCAAGACGGTGTGGCCACTCGCGCCGAGCTGTTGGGCCTCTGCGGCGACGACCGTGTCTTCGCCGCCCAACTGCTGGTACGCGTTATGTACGATCAGAATTTTCATACACTCTTTTGGAACAGGCTTAGGCCTCGGATGCGGCAGGCCACGTCGGATTCTCATCGCGCAACCGCACGAGGATTGACTTTCTTGCTGCGGCTCGATTCTGGCGACGAATTCTCGCACGCCGATATTGCCAGTGGAGGCGCGCAGCGAGACCCTGAATGCTGGGCGATCGAAGGAGCAGGAGGTCGAGACTCACGACAGGCAGGGATCTCCGCAGACTGGCAAACCGCTACCATCGTGTTCCGATATCTCTTGGGCAGCAGCCGCCGGATGCCACGCCACGAGTAAGCAAAGGCTCGATAGGACTTCGCCGAAATAAGCTCGGGAGCGAGGTTGTCCACAAACTCCAACTGGACCAAGTCCAGCCCGCAGCGTGCCAGCACCGTTCGGAGGGTCTGGGGACAGAACCAGAGGACATGCTCGGCGTTAAATGCCTTATCAAAGTTTTTCAGGTACATCAGCCCGAGCATGACGCTGAATGCGTTAGGCGTGGAGATGACGATCCTGCCGCCGGGCTTGAGAGCGCGCTTGCAGCCGGCCAGGCATTCGCCCGGCGACTCGAGATGCTCGATAAGCTCACCCAAAACGATCGTATCGAACTGGGATTCAAATGTAAGGTGATGCGCATCTCCCAGCTCGGCCTTGAACCCCATGGAATGCATGCGTTCCACGTTCGCCTGGTCGATATCAAGGCCAAGTATGCTGGCTTGCGGGAACCGCTGCTGCAGATGGAGCTGCAACCAATGAACTGTCTCCTGCTCCGTGGAAGGCAAGGTGTGGCCTACACATCCGAGGCTCAGAATGTCAGGCCCTTTCACGGCCGAGAGAATGGCTTCGATTCGTTCATCATTCATGAGAAAGCTCCCGCGCGACGGAAGTACCAAGCCGCGCACGACATCGGGTGAAACGATTCTTTCGAGTTGCATCTCGTCCGATTGGATTCTTCGTCACGACTTCCTCTGACTGACCAGCATCGCCACGCGGATGGCTCGCAGGAATTGGTCCGAAGAATACTCGGGAGTCAGATAGCGAATGCGATCGCGCGCCGCTTCTCTCATGGCGTCCAGCGCAGGCGCCGAACTGGACAATGCCTGTTCCAAGGCGCGCTGAAGCTCATCCGGGGCATCAGGACGGAAAGTCCAGCCGGTCAGGCCGTCTTGAACAAGTTCTTGGACGGCCTCGCTATAGACGCTTCCAAAGATAGGAAGACCCGCGGCCATGGCTTCGTTGACGACCAAGGCCCAGGTGTCCCACAGGGTGGGCAAAACAAGAATTCCGACCTGCGAATAGTAAGCGGGGAGCGCCTCGTACGGAACGTTGCCGAAGAACCGCAGGCCGATCGACGCGGGAACCGGGAAATTCTCAAGGGTCTTTCGCAGGGGTCCATCCCCCACAAACCACACTTCACAATTCCGGTCGGGATACTTTTTAGACCAGTCGACCAGCGCGGCAAGAAATATTTCGAGCCCCTTCCTTTCGATCAACTGCCCGACGTACAACAAGCGGAGCGCGGCGGAAGACCCTCTGGCGGCAGGAATGGACATCAGGGCGGACATATCGGTTGAGAAGGGCGCAATGACGATTCGATCGCTGGGGACGCCAAGGCGCTCGAGGTAACGAGCTCCGCTGGCACCATTCACGAGAACAGCGTCCGCTGCGCGAAGAAGCAAACGGCGGAACAGCGTGCGGGAATGGCCAAACTGACTTTCCGTGTGTTCAGAGAGATCGGCCCAAATAACAAGACGGGAAGCAGGGACGAGGCGGCGAAATATCGCGGCTTGCACAGTTCTAAAGCCAAACTGACCGGAGATAACGACATCCGGGCGATACCGAAAGAGCAGCGGAAAAACGTCGTAAGGAAAATGGCGGAGATGCGGCGTGGTAAGCCCTTTCTTGTAGACGTACTGATACGCTTTTGAGAAAGATTTCTGAACGATGACATCGAGGCCACCCCAGTGCGGTTCCCACGGACGGTCATCCTCCATCGGCGTGCTCAGAAAAATTCGCAGGTGCTCGACGGAACTGGCAAGGTGATGAAAGACCGGGAACACGTAAGGCGAAATGAAGGTGGTAAGCAGAGCGATGCGCGCGGGGAGCACCTCAGCAATGGGGCGGTCCTGGCCGCACGGTAACGCACGGGGAGACTCTCGTTCCTGTATGCCGTCAGAAATCATCCGCAAATCTCCCGGCCTGATGCCGACAACCGCGGGATCAAGCGCACAGTAGACAACAATTCGACTTCGACTTCGGCTTCCGGAAAACTTCCACGGAGACCTTCCTTGGCGTTTTCGCGCGACAAATGCACTGGAACAGACCTCATGCGCTTCGTACCGGCAGCGGAGAATCACGGCGCATGCCCAGAACGATGGTAAGAAAAAGAATTGTCGGAAGAGAATGGAACTTCAAGATGTAGTCGTCAGTGATATTTACGATGAACAGGTAGGCCAAGCAAAGAACAGGCCACATCGTCTCAATGGCATATCGCTGGCGCAAGGCCCGCAACGCCTTATAACTCAGCAGGAGGAACGACCCGACCACGACGACGCCGCCCACCAGGCCGAGCGCCAGCAACACCTCAAGCAGCCCATTGTGCGAGAACCATAGAAACTGGCCGAACTGATTCCAAATCTCATCGGACACGCCGCCGGTGCCGTTGCCGCGCCAAAACGCCTCGTAGCCGTAACCCAGGAGGGGTCGCTGCACGATCGCTCCGGCAACCAGCGCCCACAGCGTGGTGCGACCGGTAAGCCCTTCATCCCTGCCCAGCAGGTTCAAGATGTCTCCCAGATGAATGCTAGCCATCCACACGACGGCGATGGCGGCCAGCGAGGTTGTGGTCCTGCGCCGAATGGGGTGCCTCAACGGAACGAAGACTAATTTCGTTCCCCAGAGAGCGATGGGCAAAGCGACACAAACGACGAGAGAGGTAGCGGATTGCGACAGACAGACGAGAACGAACATAAAACCAGCAAGCAACAGATAGCGGAGCCGACGAGGCCGCACAAACTTAAACAGCAGCAAGAAGACGACAAAACCAATGGCCATCATCCGGCCCAGAGCATTCTTTTGGGAATAAATTCCCTGCCACTGTCCCTGAAAATCGCCGGTTCCAATTCCCAGGCTCGGTATAAAAACTACAAACAGCACGCTGCAGGCGCCACAGATGCCGATGGTCCACGCGAGGAGGTCCAGCAATTCCCTGGAAGTGAAATACAGGCTGATATAAAGCGCAATGAAAGCGGTGCCCAGCAATGCGAGGCTGGCGAAAAAGGTGATATGCGGGCTGACCGACCAGAGAGTGGAGGCGAAAGGAAGGCCGACCAATAGCAGAAACATCGGGTTCTTTTGGAATTCGTGGATAAATCGCGTGCCACGACGCCGAAGCAGAATGAAAGTTATCGCGAAGATGGAGGCCCACAGGATGTCCAAGCCGAAAGTGCCGGTGCCTGCCCCCGGCATGTAATCGAATCCCAGAAATACATTCAGGAATCCCCCGGTGGTAAATATCAGAGCGATTACGAGGAATACCTTTTCTCCCGGGGTAATCCGATGTTCAGACTTGACGATGATAGGGCGCGCAACCATATCGTTCACCCGCACACCTCCCGCGAGGCTGAGATTGCCGCGCTCAGGCTGTCCATGGCCTGCACGGCGCCGCGATTTTCACTTTGCCGCCTCCACGAACAACGTCTCTTCCGGCCGGTTGTCGAGCTTTTCGATGTCGGGCATCAGTCCTTGCCTGTAGCTGCACTTCTCGACGGACACAAATGCGGACTGTTCCAAGACCGACTTCAACATTTCGAAGTCGTACATATATTTATGCCGGTGAAAACCGCCAACTTCAGGCCCCTGAAAAAAATAATCGAGAGCTTTGGCTTTTTGGCCGTCGAAGTAGAGATCGATAGCGTGCTTCAAGTCAGGAATGCAAACTCGAATGCGCCCGCCGCGCTTCAGAGCCCGGTAGGCATCGCGTAATAGATTTTGCGCAACGCTGGGATAGAGGTGTTCGAGAACGTGCGAGCTATAGATGAAGTCGACCGAGTTATCGGGAAATGGAAGTCCATAGCTCAGGTCGTGGTGAATAAAGGTATTGTTCTGGAGTACCTTCACGTATTGCGATTCGGTGTCGAATAATTGGCCGACTTTGGAAAAGCGATACATCAGTCTGGCCAATGCGGTGGTTTTCTTCGCCAAGAAAGCGTGGATGGTTCCTTCGACATTCAGCCATCCGGGTTCGACAAGCAGGTAAGATCCCAGATTCACCTTGACCGTTCCGGGCGGCGGGGAGATTTGCTGCGAACGGTTCCAGCGAGTGAGGACTGAATTGAAAACGTCAAGCGAACCTCTGGCGCCGCTCATGAATCGCTCCCGTCAGACCGCGGATTCGTGCATCTTCTTCGCGAAGACCAACCGATAGCTCAGACAAGCCACCACGCTTGCCGCGGCAAAACTCACCACCATGCTGACCGCCGCGCCGCCAATTCCCCACCAGCGCATGAAACAGATCGCAGACAGCAGGCCAATGGGAGCGGCAATCGCGTTGGCGATAAGATCGAAGTGCGGCTTCTGAGAGGCCCGCAAGGCCATCGAGCAGCCCATGGACACGGCCGTGACCGCGGGCCCCAGGGCCAAGACGGGTATCAACCACGCGAAGCCGGCGAATTTGCCACCGAATAGCAGACGCTCGGTTGGTCCCGCGAGGAATAAAAGCAACAGCGCAAAAAGGACCGCCAGACCGGCGAGCGCACAGCTGGTAAGCACAACCTTGTGCCGCATGCGTTTGATGGCGCCAAGTCCAAAGTCATAGGCGAGCGACGGCAGCACCAGAAGACCGGTGGCAGTGATGGCCTGCGTCATCACCAGCGAAGGAAGCTGCATGGCCCGGAGGACGCCGGCGGCACCCAGGCCGAGGAAAGCAGGCAGAAGAAAAATCTGGATTTGATTCGAGGCGGAATAGAGAACCGTGCTGCCCACCAACCAGCGACCGTAGGTCCAGTTTTCGCGCAGCACGGATTGCCAACGCAGCCGCGCATCTTGCGGTGCGCCGCGCAACATCGCGCGAAGCTGAAAAACCACAACGCCAGAAGCCAGAAACGCACCGATACCCATGAGCAAAAATGCGCTGAATCCGCTGATCGTCCCGGCGGCGCGCAATGCGAGCATGCCGGCGATCACAAAAAAGATATAGAAAGCGCTTCCAGCCACGGCCGTCGCCGGCCGCTGCAACACATAGCACATTCTCCGCACCAGCCAGAGCAAGAGGAGGAAGGGGAGCATAAGCGCGCCCCCCAGAACGGGTCCGACCAGCGCTGAACCGGGATGCACCCGCCAGAGAGCTGCGCCTGCCAGCAACCCGAGCAAGGAAAGAGCCCCGACCAAGACGATATGCAGCGTCAACTGGGTGCGAAAGTAGGCGCGCAAGCCGTCGCCGTAACGGGCGGGACCGATGACGCTGAGAGGTTCGAGCAGGAGCACGTTGTGAAACCCAGCGAAGAAAAGAAAGCCGGCGAAGGTGACGGCAAACGCGCCATAAAAACTGGCGGTCATCCAGCGAGCGAGAAGAAGGTTCACGGCAAGACCCGCTCCCGACGTGAGAGCTTGATCGACGAGCGAGGCCGCGGACCGGACTCCCCAGACTCGCAGTCTGGCGGGCGATGGCCAAAGCGCCGAAACGTCGCCGCCCATGGCCGAGCCGGCCATCTCGCGCGCGGAGGCATCGACAGCCGATGAGGGCATCCACGACATGGGGTCGCGCCTAACTCCCTTCCGCGCGAAGAATGACGGGATCGAGGCCGCACGGAAACCTAGGCCGAGCGCAAAGCGAAACGCAGTGACACGAGGCGGGAATCAATTTCCCGTGCCTTTCCATACTTCGCTGAAGGTGCGGAGCAAAATTTCGGCGTCGAGCCCCAGATTCCAAGTGTCGATATATTTGAGATCGAGGTGCATGTTGGTTTCAAACGAGGGATCGCGGCGCGCGGTGACTTGCCAAAGTCCGGTGAGGCCGGGCTTGACCTCGAGGCGGCGGCGATGATCGAGGTCGTAGCGTTTGTAATCGTCGAGGGGATGCGGGCGAGGACCAACCAGGCTCATCTCGCCCTTCAGCACGTTCCAAAACTGCGGCAACTCGTCGAGACTATAGCGGCGCAGAAAGCGTCCGAGCGGTGTGATGCGGGGATCGCGCGCGATCTTGAAGATGGGGCCGTGGCGCTCATTGCGATCGCGAAGAGAGTCCTTCAGCGCATCCGCATTCTGGACCATGGTGCGCAACTTATAGCAGCGGAAGGTGCGCCCTTTTCGTCCGACGCGAATCGAACCGTAAATGGCGGAGCCTGGCGACTCGATCCTGATCCACGCGGCCAGGGCGGCCAGCAGGGGCGCGCAAACGACCAGAGCCAGCGAGGCTCCGGCGACGTCCACGATGCGTTTCCAGAGCAGGCCAAACGACGGAATGGGCTGCCAGTGGAGATCCATCACCGGAAATTCGCCGACCTGGCGGATGGGGGCGCGCCAGCCCATGCCATCGAATAATTCAGGTATGACTTTGACGTCGAGATGCTGCTGCTGCGCCTCGGCGGCGATGCGCTTAACGAGTTCGCGCTCGGAAGGAATGGTGATGAACACATCATCCAGATACTCCGAGCGCGCCACGCGGGCCAGGTCCTCGATGCGGCCCAGCATGCGTGGTTCGTCCGAATGGTTGGCATCGAGAAAACCCTTGAAGCGATAACCAAGCAATTTGTTGTCTTCGAGCTCGCGCGCCAGCGCCTGGCCCACGCGACCGGCGCCGACGATCACCGCATTGCGCGTGCCGATTCCGCGCTCCGCGCGGTGAGTCACAAGCCTGCGCTTGGCCATGCGCCAGGCAACCAGCAAGACAACGTTAATGGGAAAGCTGGTGGCCACCACGAGCCGCGAGACGATGGACGCGCCAGAAAGAAAAATAAAGGCGACCAGCACCAGAGTGGAGTAGGACAAAGCCTTGATGACCGCGAGCGATTCCTCCTCAATCGAACGCGTGCGCGGGGTGCGATAGAGGTCCTGCGAGTGGCAGAAAAGGAGGATCAGAGCGACATTGAGGAGCAGAATGGCGCCGTAGCGCGCCATGGGCTGACCCGTGGTTTCGCTCCAGGAACTCATGCGGGAAAGGGTGGGCAAGCCGCCCGGCGAAAATCGCAGTGCGAAAGCGAATGCTCCGCTGGCCACCACGCACACGACATCGATCAGCGCGTAAGCTACCTGCACCCACCGCCCGCCGATCCAATCGCGGCCGGAGGGCCGCCGGTCTTGTCCGCGATTGTTTTCGGGTGAACCCGGCCATGGACTGCCCGGCTGGACCGAAGGAGGCAGCGGCAGCGCGAGCGGCACCCGGGCGCGTTCCACGCCGGCGCCGACCGCGAAAAAGCGGCCCGGCCAACCGAATTGGGTTCGATCCGCCATTAGTCCGCCGCGGCGACTTCCTCGAGGCGTGGCTCTGGAAGCACGGTGCGCTCGGTGAGCATGCGTTCGAGAACCGCGGCGACCTCTTTGCGATTCTTGGTGCGGAAATACCAGTCCATGGTGCGGCGCAGTCCATCAAGAAACCGCATCTCGGGCTCCCAGCCGAGCAGCTGGCGGCCCAGCGTGTTGTCCGCGACGCGATTGAGCGGGCCGGTGGGCATGTCGGGACGCAGTTCAATGCGCGCTTTATGGCCGGAGAGCCGCAAGACTTCCGCGACAGCGTCGAGGACGCGGGTGCGCTCCATGGTGCCGAGATTGACGGGCGTGGCGTCTTCGATCACTTCGGCGGCGCGAATGGTGCCCGCAACGATATCGCCCACGTAGGTCCAGTTACGAATCTGCTCGCCATTGCCCCAGACCACGAAAGGGTCCTGCCCGATGAAAGCGCGCGCGATCATGGCAATGACCGCGTGATTTTCGTGGCCGCGTTCGCCGTAGACGGTGAAGTAACGACAAGAAGCCGACTTCATTCCATGTTCGCGGTAGTACGAGCGCAGGGTCATTTCGGCCATCAATTTGGCCCAGCCGTACAGATTGTCGGCATCATGGGGAGGTCCGGCCTTGTCTTCAGTGAGATATAAAATTTGCCGGGGATCGGTCTGCAGAAAATTGGGATAGACGCAGCCGGAAGAAGCGTAGACAACTTTGCCGACGCCTTCCTGGTGGCAGGCGCGGAAAAGCTGGCCGTCGAGAATGAGGTTCGTGGAACAGGCAGTCTGGTGCAGGTCCACATAGCCGCGGCCACCATGATCGGCCGCAAGATGAAACACAACGTCGCGGCCTTTCACCGCCAGCCGCGCCGTTTGCGGATCGAGCAGGTCAGCCTCGATGAATTCAATCGATCCGGCGCCAAGATGCGCGGAAAGATTTTCGCGCTTGCCGCTCGAAAGGTTGTCCACCACGCGCACGCGCGCGCCGCGCTCGACCAACGCATCCACCAAGGCCGAGCCGATGAAGGACGCCCCGCCTGTTACCAGCACTCGCGTCTGTTTCCAATTCATTCGTTTCTCCTCTCGTCGTTTTCCTGAAATGCGGTTTCGCTTGGGGCGCTGGGGCGCACTCGCCGCACCAAGCGCGAGCAGTGCTGCGCGAGATCGTCAAAGATTTCCTGCGCGAGCGCTTTTCGCGGATCGCCGGGATCGGCCGAACGCCACTCGGTTTCGCCGAAAATCCAGACGATTCCGAGAGCCAGGGCCAAGAGACCTCCTCCGAGAGTGATCAATGCCCGGTGAGGCGACGATTTCCTCTCAGGAATGTTTGGCGGGTCCAGCACCTTCACACTGGGAGTCTCTTTGGCTTCCTCGACTTTTGCCAGTTCGTACTCCTGGGTCAGAGTGTCGAAAATCGCTTCCTGCACTTTCATGCTGCGGAAAAGATCGGCGTAGTTGACGCCCAACAGAGGCAACTCGCGCAGCGAAGGCACCAGAGACGATGCGTCGGCCTGGCTCGCGGCGCTTGTTCCATTCTGGGCTGCACCCCGGCCGCCGAGTTTTTGGAGTTGCCGGCGCAACTCATCCACGCGCGCTTGCGTGGCGCGGACGCGGACATTGCCGTCGGAGTAGATTTGCCGCAGGCTTTCGAGCTCGGTTTCCGCGGCGATCAACTGCCCCTCCAGAGTGGCCGCCGCTTCGATCATCGCTTTTCCCTGGGTCTGGATATCGACGGCCTCATTCTTGCTGGCAAACTGGCTGAAGTTCTTTTCGGCACTTTCCAGGTCTTGCTTGACCTGCACGAGACGATCCTCGAGGAATACTCGCTCGCGGTGTGCCGAAGAGGTATTGAGATCGACAACAACGCGGTTGAGAGCTGCCACATACTCCTGGGCCATGGCTGCGGCTCGCTGCGGGCTCTCGTCGGTGACCATCACCGTCAAGATGCCGCTCTTGCGATCCTGGCCAATCGCGGTGTTGACTCCGAGCTCCCTGCGCGCGTCCTCAAGATGGCGCTTGTGGTAGACCTTCTGCAGGTCGAATTTTTTGACGATGTCGTCTTGCACGGTGCGGCTGGCCAAAATGCCGGTAAAGAGTTCACCGGTATTCTTCAGGCCGAGCATGTCACCGGCGAGCCCACCCATCAGTTCGCCCGCCCCTCCCGCGCCCGATTTATCAGCCAGCGCTGCGAGCATGGCCATCGAGCCCCCTTGATCGGGAGGCATCAGCTGGGTAGTGGATTGGTATTGGCTGGGGATCAGCAACGCGATTGCGAGCGAGACCGCGAGACCAATCGCCGCGATGCGCAGAAGAAACCGGCGGTGGTCCCACAGGAGACGCACGCGGTCGGCCGCGCGCTGCGGGTCTTCCGGCGAGTCGAAATCATCACCGAGGCCGGGCATTTCATGCGAGGGCGACGGAACTAGAACGACGTCTTCGCGGCCCGGCGACTGCCGAGTCATGGTGACCGCCTCTCCGCTGAGATTCTTGCTCGCCAATTCAATTCGCTCCCGAGGCGGTCTGCGCGCCCCTACCAACTCCGGAATGCGGCGTGTAGGTGATGCCCACCGCCGTGGTCCAATTCATTTGCGGCCCTGGCGCCAAAATCGGCGCAAGCCACTTCTCTGCTTGCACAGAGACCGAAGCATTCACATCGCGGCTCAACCAAAGATTTAGCGCCGCCGATCCGTCGTTGACTGTCTCTCCGCCCGGCACGAAATCCTTGGCTACCTTCGCTCGGCGGTAGCCGAGCTCGAGAGTGTTGCGCGAGCCGAAGCGGTAAGTGGTGGAGGCCTGAAAGCCCATGCCTTCGCGGCCAATCCAGTCGCCGATAAGGTTTTTGTTGCTGGTGTAGAGGTCGCGATAGAACTGATCCCAATAAACGTACAGCCCGCCGTTGCTGCGCGAGGTGGGAGTGTCGGTATAGACCGCTTCCACGCGGAAATCGAGCTGCCGCAGGCGCGGAAACTGCGCCAGATAGAACCCCGGACGAATCGCGGCGCGACGCGGCGCCGCCAGGGGGGAGGGATCATCGTCGGAAAGCGAATCCGCATAGATCGAGAGCCATTTGCGCAGGTAGGGAAGCTTGTAGGAAAAATCGAAGCCTCCGGTGCGCTTGCCGGGATTCCCAGAGGCGGCGTAATTCACCGAGGAAACGAAACTGAAATAGCTGTGGAAGACGGCCGCGGGCGTAAGGGGGCGCCCCACGCCGCCGAATTCCGAGGTGCGCGAGAAACCGAAATCGAGATTGGCGGTGGGATGAAAGCTGATCTTTTCGCCATGAATGAGCGGGCGAGGCGGAAATTCGGCGCCGGAAATCTTACCGAAAAAGAAATCGGTCTTCATCGGACCGAGGTAGCGAAAAATCCACGGTAGCTGGAACGGCTCGATGCGGCTGGCGCGGAACATGTAAATCGGGTCGGCATTATCGCTGAAAATCAGCGCGCCGCCCTGAGCCGGGCTCCACCAGAGGCTCTGCTTACCAAACGCGAAATCCCAATTGGCCACGCGCGCGGCAACGTAGGTGTCGAGCAGATGAAAGCGGTTGGTTTCCGCGATGGGCGTGGGAGGCTGCACGGGAACCACATCCATGGCGGCGATGGCCTGTTCGATATTTTCCGAATAGGCGGGCGCGGAAGGCGCGTGCTGGTATTCGCCACGGACATAGAGGGTGAAGCGGCCAAGCGTCGCATAGGCGGAGCCGCCGTCGTAGGAGTTCAAGCCTTGCTGATAGGGGCGGCCAAAATTATTGATGATGGTCTGGCCGAAATGGCGGCTGTCGTTGAGCGGCGCACCGGAAATATCGGTTACTCCGGAGTAGAGCGACTCCACGCGGGCGGTGCGTTCGCCGGAAACGCCGGAAGCATCCAGGTCGGGGCGAAATTCGTTTTGAAGCGCGAGGATGAGCCGACGGTCCACCTCGGGAACGCGGTCGCGATCGAGCATCGCGTCGCTGGCTTCCTCGGCCAGATGCGCGCATTCGATGCGGGTCCAAGGGCGCATCGCAAGAAACGCGGAATGCACGTATCCGAGCGCCGCAAGGCGATCCATCGCCGGATACACCCAGCTATCCAACTCAACGTATGGCGAGCCTGCGGGCCCCGAGCCCAGCGCCCCGCTTTCGCGCAATTCGGCGTAGGTGTTCCACTCGCCGCCGCCAAGTTCGGGATCGTGACGCGAGCGGTAAACCTGCCGTGCGACGAGCCAACCCAGGGTGCCGCCGATCATCACATCGGTGGGAAAATGCTGCTTGGCATCCACGCGCGAGGCGCTGATGGCCGAAGCCATGCCGTAGGAAAGGAACGTGGTGAGCGGGCCGGGATATTCGTGAGCGATGATTCCCGCAATGGACCAGGAAAGAGAGGCATGCATCGAAGGAAATGAATCGCCGCCCTGGAAAAATCTTCCCTGAAAATCGTCGTGCAAGGGGCGTTCGCGGCCGAAGGTATATTTCAGAGCGTAGGTGGCGGCCAAACTATCGAGCGCAGCCTCGCCGGCCAGCAGCCCGGTCTCGCGCTTGCGATCATCGTGGCGAATCACACCCCAGAAGTAGAGCCCTGCTCCGGCCGCGCCAAAGGAGGCCAAGCCATAGTTAGCGAGGTTGTTGCGAAAACGTATGCCGCTCGGCGAAGTGGAGATGTGCTTGCTGACCTCCGTGTCAGTGGCCAGCATTCCACCGGTAGCGACGCCCAGCGGCACGAGCCAATCCATGTCCATCCAGCGAATGCGCAGAGGACTCGTCCAGATGGCTTCCTGATCTTCGACCAGATGCCCGACAAAGTGGACGCCAAGCGAATTATCGCGATCGCGCGCGCTCGACGCCTGAGGAGACGCGGAGGCTTCCGGGGGAACGGTCGCGGTCACGGGGTCCAGCACCGGATTCACTGGCGACGCTGCGGGCGGATTGGGCGCAGAGGCCGGCGACGCAGGCGCAGGCGCGGCGGACTGCTGGTCCGCTTCCTGCGCCCGGCAGGGCGCACCCGGCGCTATTGCCATCGTCCATAAAGACGCTGCGAGCATCATTCCTTTCCATCCACGCTTCATTTCGCTCTCTTGCTAATACCGCACCGCGATAAAGACGGAGCTGGCGATCGACGAGGCCACTTGCGCGGCGAGGAAAATGTTCTGCCACTGCACGCCGCCGCCGATGGCGCGTTCCGGCACTACCACCGTGTCGCCGGGCTCGAGCGTGGCGCCGAGCGAGCTGCCGCTCCACAAACTTTCGTCCTTGCCGATCACCGAGCCGTCGGCGCGAATCACGAAGATTCCCTTCTTGTCGGCCATTTGCGTGGGACCGCCGGACTGCCCGAGATACCACTTGGCGCTTTTTCCCGGGCGATAGGAAACGGCGGTGGGGTTGAAAACCTGTCCGGTAATCATCACGTAGCTGGGACGCTTGGGAACGGTGAGCACGTCGCCCGCACGGACTTCGACGTCGGACGCCGAACTCTTCCAGCGATCCACGTTTGACGAAATCCGGATGGCTACGCGCCCCACTGGCGGATTCGCGCTCAGTTGCTCGATGGTGGATTGAGCCTGCTGCAGCGCGACGGTCTTGGCTTGCTTTTGCTTGTCGTCCGTATCGGGAAGAATTTCCAGGCTGGATCGCACGTCCTTCAAGCGCACCAACATCTCGTCCTGCGACTTGGTTTCCAGCTCCCGCACCGCAGTGCGCTGCAGAACGGCGCCGTAAGGATAGGCATCGGATTGAAATCCACCGGCGCGCTCGATGACCGAGCTGAGGCGTTCGCCGGGACGGATTCCGTACGTGCCGGGGTGCTGGACTTCGCCCTTCAGCGTGATCGAAGCGCCCAGATCGTTCCATCCGGGCAACTGCCGAATCGCCAGGACGTCGCCATTGTGAAGCACGGGGTTGGCAGCGGCGTCACCGGTAAGCGCCGCCGAGATCGAAAGCGTTTCCTGATGAGCGCCGAGCTTGGCGTCATTCGCCCACTGGAAGTGGGTCAAGTCGGCGGTCTGGGTGTCGGCGCCGGGCGCAAGCCCTCCGCCAACGCGAATCAGATCGCCGACGGTCATCCCCGCGGTGAGCGGATAGCGGCCGGGCTTGGCAACTTCACCCTGAACATACACAGTCGCGGGTTCGACGGCGTCCGAGCTTTTATGAACGAGCAGGCGGTCGCGCGATTCGAGCAGCACGTTTTCTTTCGGGTCGCCCGCGAGAGCGAGATCCAGGCGCACACTCAATATTTTGAACTCGCCGTTGGGAAGCGAACGAAACACCTGCGCATCCTGCGTCGCGGCGTCCGGCGCCAGACCTCCGGCTAGATGCACGGCGTCGCTTAAATGAATCTGACCCGATGTGGGATAGGTCCCCGGCGCGCGCACATCACCCCAGACGGAAACCGACGGCGGATTCTCGAAATCGTAGCGGCTGAAAATCCGGACGGTGTCCATGGGTTCAAGCACGGGCGCTTGCGCAGGATTCGCCAGCGCGTCGGCGAGATCGAAATCCTGAACGCTGGGCCGGAAATCGGGCGGATTGAGGCGGATGATTTCGGCATACTGCGCCGAGGGCTCGGGCAAAAGATCCTTGTACGATGCGATCACGTCGGTGACTCGCATGCTCGAGCGATAGGAATAACGTCCGGGCCGCAACACGTGTCCCTCGAGATAGATCACGTCCTGGTTGTAAGGCGCGATGGGGAAAATGCGAACACGATCGCCATCCTGCACATCGAAGGCCTCGAGTTTCTTGCGAGCTTCGTCCTGGCTGGCATCCTCGGGAACATCCAGGCTCAACATGGTCTTCTTCTCGTGCGCGACCACGCGCTGAACTTCGATGTGCCGGAGCGTTGCCGTGGGCAGCAGCCCGCCAGCCAAATCGAGAACGCTGGCCAGCGATTTCTCTCCTTGCAACTCGTAGATGGCCGGACGCCGAACCATTCCTTCGACCGTTACCTGGGGGCCGATGGGAGGAACCTGCACGGTGTCTCCGTTTTCGAGCGGGGCGATGCCCTGCCGAACGCCGCGCAGGAGCAGGTCGTAGAGATCGACCTCCTGGATCAGTTGATCGCCGCGGTAGTGCTTCACCACTCGCAGCGAGCCTTGCGGGGTGGGGCCGCCGGCGATGAACAGCGCATTGAGCGGAGTCGAAAGCGAGCTGATGTCGTAAGCGCCGGGATGCGCCACGTCGCCCACTTCGTAGATGCGAATGGTACGGAGACGCGCCAGAGACACGTCGGCGGATACGTCGCGGTATTGGGTCCGCAGAATTTGCTGCACGTTCTGCTGCACCTCGGCCATGGTCTTGCCGCTAACCAGCACGGGTCCGGCCTCGGGCAGGCTGACGCGGCCTTCGCGATCCACCACGCGAAAGAACCGCTGCGAGACGCCGCCCCACAAATCGATCGAGAGCCCGTCGCCCGGACCGACGACGTAATCGGGGCCGGCGGGAAGATCCATGGGAATCAGCTGCGGATCGCGAGTGCCGTTTTCGAAAACCTCGGCGCCAAAGCGCTGCGGCGTTGCGGGTCGCGGCGTGGCCTGCAGATACATGTCGTACAACGAAGGAACATCGCGGTACGGGTTGGCCGTCTGAACCATCTCAGGCGCAGCCGGTGGACGGCGCAGCCAGTATTCGCGGCTGGTGGGCCGCGCGCCGGGAGCATTTCCATCATTGGTGCGGTCAAAAGGATTTAGCGAACGGCTGTCGCTGCCAGCTATGCCGTTCGCTCCCATGCCGCCGGCGTAGCTCTGAGACGAATTCATGGGCAGCGAGTATTGCGAGGATGCTCCCGCGGAATTCTGGGCGGAAGGATTGCCCGCTTCAAACTGGCCGCCGCCGGACGCGCCTGCGCCGCCAGTATCCGCCGACGATTGAAAGGGATTCATCGCCGAGCGGGCATTCGCGGCCATTCCGTTGAGATCGGGGAGCGAAGTCGCATCATAATTTTCATCGGCCGGCAGTTGCTGGTAGCCCTGATTCTGCGGTGCGCCGGTTTGCATCATCTGCGCGCGCTCGAGATTTCCCGATCCGCCGGACGGGGGCGGCAACGGTTCGGCAGGCTGCGGCAAGATTTGCGATGGCGGATTGCCGCCCGGCACGGTGGTTAAATTCGAGCCTCCGGCGCGGCCCTGCCCTTGCTGCGTGTTTTGCAGAGAGTTGTTGTCTGTGCAGTTGCCGTCGCGGCGCGGATCGCATCCCGTGGTGCGTTCCTGATCGCGCTGATCCTGCTGGCGCAGCTTGGTCAGCTGCTCTTCCTCATCCTGAGCCTGCCACTTGGCGCGTTCCTTGATCAAAAGCTCGCGCTCCTTGCCCTGTTCGGAATCCGGATTGATTTGCGGAAGCAAATAGCCGTAACGCTGCACCAGCGCAGTGGCCACCGAGCGAAAAGCGACGTCGCTTTCCAGGCGGTCGTAAATGGCGTCATTGCTGAGATCGGAATCGCTGACGATCTGGCCGTGATCGGTGGCGTCCTTGGCCACCCAGCGCTTCAGCTCGACCATCAGTCCGGCGTCCTTGACCAGTACGGTCTTGAGTTCCGCCGCAGAGGCCGCCACGCGGCCAAAGTTCTGCCGGCTCAGCTCGGACGACGGCAAGGGCGCAGGACGCGCCGTCTGCGCGCGGGCCGATATCGCGGCGCAAGCCACCAACAAGCCGGCTAGTAAAACGATTCGCGAGAGCGCCTTGCTCATCCCGCCACCCGCCCCGCGCTTTCCGCCGGCACACGCAAAGCACGCAGCACGCCGTCTTCGGAAGCTTCGATTTGGTTGGACTGAATTCGCAGCGACGCCCAATAGAACATCGAGCTATTGCGATCTGGCGCGATCGCAATGACGCGAACCTGCGGATAATGCCGGAGGATGGCCTCGCAATAATCCGGCAGGCGGTCGGATTTTTCGAGTGCGACGATGAGAAAATCGGGCTGAGTACGCTCCACCGCGCCCACGATTTCAGATTCCTGCTGTATCTCGCCCACAATGTCGATGTCGGGCTGGTCGGAGATCGTCGCCACCACCAGTTCGCGCATCAGCCGCGGACGGTTGGCAACCAACACTCGGACTGGTTTCATCGGAGCCTCCCGTTTCTGCGTGAGTATCTGGGAAATACCGCATCGCGACCAGATTCAATGGCGATTCACGGAAGGGGGGTAAAAACGGCGATTGCAGCACGATTAATCGCATCGCCTCTGTACCAGACGCTGAGAGGGTGCACTCCATTTCGTACCGAAAACGGTCCCACTAACTAATTGGTACTCCTCGCGCCGAACGTCTGAGCGTGGCAGGCTTCCTGAATCTCCAGGCGTCCATCCACGCCGACCTTGCGCAGGATCCGATGAATGTGATTTTTCACCGTCTGCTCGGACAAGTTCAGATGCCCGGCAATTTCTTTGTTGGTTAACCCACGCCCGATCATGGGGACCAGCTGCTGCTCGCGGCGAGTGAGGCCGAGTTGCGCTCGGGTACGGCCATTCGGAAGATCGTAGGCCTGCGATGCGACGTAGTCGAAGAGCAGCCGCGCGAGCTTTGACGGGCAGACCGCCTCGCCGTGCGAAACGCCACGAATCGCGGCAACCACATCGTCAGCCGAGGCTTCCTGCAAGACGTAGCCGAGTGCGCCGGAGCGCACTGCGGCGAGAAATAACTGCGGGTCATCGGCCATGGCCACCAGGACGTAACGCCGCGATCTTGACCTATCTAGCGCTTCGCAGCGGGCGACCGCTTGATCAGCAAGCAGTTGCACCGAATCCAGAACGATGACGTCAGCTTCCGCGCGTGCGACCTGCTCTTGAAATTGGGGACCGGGAGCCTCGGCGCCCTCGAGATCGAGATCCTGTTTCTTCAGCAAGATCCGGCTAATGGACTCCCGCAAAAGACGGTTGCTGCAAAAAATGAAAACCTTTACTTTGGATTCCACGATTTCCTCGGCCCGCCGCTGCAGGCGCCAGCATGTATCAATGATTCACGATGACGCTATTTTCTACCGTGGAATTTCGCGGGCTGCGAATATCCGGTCACATATTCGCGAAGCCTGAGGGTTGGGTCCATCCTGCAATCGCCTGATTCTTGGCCTCCGCCGCCTCGTACTCACCCTTAGGAAGAAGCAGTCCACCCATTCGAAGGAGCTGGAAGCGAAGAAATCAGCCCAAAATGAAAACTCTTTGCATGCTATCCATGCGAATCATGCAAGAGGATGGCCAACGCGATAAGTCCACCGCCAGCGGTTGTGCGAACCGAACAGCAAGCCCGCCTCGCATGCACTTGGTGAGAACCCCGAGGCCTAATTTCGGGCTAACTCCAGGAGTTTGAATGATATCAACCGTGATCGAAGCGGCACTCCAAAATCGGCAGGGCGGGCACCGCGAAATATCCGCGGCTACTCCGCAGCAAGCAAAGTATCGCAACGAAGCAGCCCCGGTACCGATATGGGAAGGCAGACCAGCATTCCGCGAATTGCTTCGTGTCTCGTGCGTTGACCGGTGCGGCCGAGCGGGGAACGCGACCCGGGCCGCTGCGGTCTCCTCTGGCGACGGGCACAACCGGATTTGCGGTGGCACGCTCAAATCCTCTATACTTTGCTTTACGCGAACCAAAGTGAATCGCAGCAGGAAGGGCTCGGGCCAGGCTGGCGCTGGCCGGCGATCCAAAATGATCGACATCACCGAAAAAATTAAGAAGAAATTGCAGGACGAGATAACCACGCTCCAGCGAGAACTGCACGAGGAACTACCCAAGGAAATTAAAATCGCGCGGGCGCATGGGGATCTCTCCGAAAACGCGGAGTACAAATACGCCAAAGAACGCCAGGGCTACGTCGCCGCGCGGCTGGGCCAACTCCACCAGCGTCTGGCAAATCTTTCCATGCTCAACCTGAGTAATCTGCCCAAGGATCGCGCAGCGTACGGTTCGCGCCTGGTGGTGCGGGACGTGGCCAGGTCCACGAAAATCGAGTACAAACTCGTAACCCAGGAAGAAGCCGACGCTTCCCTGGGCCTGATTTCCACGACGTCGCCGATTGGCCGCGCGCTGATGGGGAAAAAAGCCGGGGACGAAGTAAGCGTCACGACGCCGGCGGGCGACAAGGAATTTGAAATCATGAAATTGTCGACGATCTACGACGAGGAGTGACGGAGCAACGTCCGCTTCATGTTGACGAATACCATCGGTCGTTACCTCCAATGGCCCGTTGAGCGGCTTGCCGCGCTGCTGTCCCCCACCGGAGTTCCTCCTAACGTGATCACCTGGGGCGCGTTGGTGCTGAACCTCTGGGCGGGAGTTTTGTTCGCGGCGGGTCGATTCGCCGCGGGCGCGGGGCTGATGATCGCCGCGGGACTTTGCGATCTGCTGGATGGCCCGGTGGCGCGGCGCCAGAATCGCGTTTCGATGTTTGGCGCCTTCCTGGATTCGATTCTGGACCGCTACGCGGACCTGATTCTTTTTCTAGGACTGCTGGTTTACTACGCGCGCGTGAATCGCTTTTTGTATGTTGGATTGGCTGGCGCGGCGATGGCCGGCGCCGTGATGGTCAGTTACGCGAAAGCGCGCGCCGAATCGCTGGTGCCCACCAAGGAAGTCGGATTCTGGGAGCGTCCCGAGCGATTGGTGCTGATGATCATCGCTGGATTGGCGAACCGCATGCCGCTCGCGCTGTGGATTCTGGCGATTGGTCCGAACCTGACGGTGATACACCGCATCGTGCAAACCTGGAAGCAGACGGAAGGTTCGAAGCGCTCGCCGGCGGCCTCGCCCACACGCACGGCCTCTGACGCGGGGCTCATTTCGGGCGCGAATTCTTCAAGCGCTTCTTCCCCTGCCGTGCATGGCGTCCACCCGCCGCACCCGATTCTGACGCGCACGGCCGGACGCGGAGGCTGATACCGTGTCGAAACTTCTCGGCATTGTCGGCATCCTGGTGGTTTGCGCGGGGCTGGACCTCCTCTGGCAATCGCGCCGCGAAATTAAATTCTGGGTGCTCGCGTACATTTCCGTGTTTCGTGCGCTATTGCGCCAGCCGGATTCTCCCATGCGCAATTTTCCCGCACAGCAATCGCCGGAAAAGCGGCGGCACGCTGCCCGCGTGGCGCTGGGCATGGGACTGGTGTTTTTTCTCGGGCCGATGCTGATCGCGCTGAGCCTCACGCTGATGCTGTACCACGATCTCTGATCCCCTTCTCTTGAATCCTGCCCTCATCGTTCACGGCGGCGCCTGGAATATTCCGGAAGAAGCGATCGAAGACTGCCGCTCGGGCATTGCGCACGCGCTGGAACGCGGCTGGGCGATCCTCTCGCGCGGCGGCTCGGCGCTGGATGCCACCGAGGCTGCGATCGTGATGCTCGAAGACGATCCAACTTTTGACGCCGGAATCGGCTCGCACCTGACGCGCGATGGCCGCGTGCAGCTCGATGCGATCTTGATGGATGGCGATTCGCTGAAGGCCGGCGCCGTGGCCGCGGTGGAGCGCGTGCGGAATCCGATTCGTCTGGCGCGGCTGGTTCTCGAAAAAAGCGAGCACATGATGCTGGTCGGCCAGGGCGGCGAAGAATTTGCCGCGGAGCGCGGCTTGCCGCTCTGCTCGCCCGAAGAACTGATTCTGGATCGCGAACGGATGGCCTGGCGCCGCTGCTTAGAGGATTCGCACGCCGCTGAAAATCACGTGGGGCACGAATCCGGCACGGTCGGCGCGGTGGCTCTCGACGCCAACGGCCGGATGGTCGCCGGCACCTCGACCGGAGGCACCTGCTGCAAATATCCGGGGCGCGTGGGAGATTCGCCTTTGATTGGCTGCGGTTGCTACGCGGACGCGGGAGCCGGGGGCGTTTCCTGCACCGGGCACGGCGAAGGAATTATGAAAATCGTGATGGCGAAAATGGCGGTGGATCTGCTGGGCGATCCGCGGGCACTCGCGGCACACCGCGAACCCAACGGGCCGACAACCATCGGCCAAGCCGTGGCGGACGCCTGCGTGAGAAAGCTCGAACACCGGGCGCACACCACCGGCGGACTCATTCTGCTGGACCGCGAAGGGCGCCCGGCCGCGGCGTTCAATACGCCGCGGATGGCTTACGGCTTTGTCGCACCGGACGGTTCGCTGCACATTCGACCGTAGGCACACATTCGCCCGTAATGGATCCACCGACGCGGCGCCGGTTCACAGTCTTAAAATTTCAAAAAAATGGTTGCAGAGGGCTCCTCGGCGGGTAGACAATCGCGGCATTGCAACTGAAGTGCTACATACGGGCCCGCGCAACGCCATCTTCCTCACTCTGACGTCTCGCGCGGGCCTTTCCTTTTGCGAATTTCTATCAGCTCCGCGCTATCGCAAAAGTACGCGCACGCATTTTTAGGTTCGATTTTTATTTGCCATCGCTTCGAGCGAGATTTGGACCGGCGAATTGAATCAGCGCCGAAGCGTGTGCTAGCATCCCGCTTTTAGAGGCTCCGGAACCCGGCCAAGCCGGGTTCGCTAGCCTGCAGGCCATCGCGCGCAACCGCCAGGGGGCGGCGTCGTGATGCTCGATCGTTCGCACAGCACGATTTGTTCTCCGCAAAATTCCGTTCGCGAAATGCCTGCCGACGCCGTTGCGCTCTTGAGCCGCGCCTCTGTCCGCGCGTCCGGGCGCGCTCC